>CAMDVZ010000027.1 GCA_945878895.1 Caenispirillum bisanense
TTTCGCCCCGGCAGCAGGTTTTCGATCCGTTTCCACTGGTGGTCGCTCAAGCCATGTCGGCGCATTGGTCAGCCCTCCCGTTCGGCCAACCCGCTATGAATCACCTGGCACGCCGTTTGGGAATCGAATAATTAGGGACAGGCCCTAGGCGAAGGGGCGCGTGCGCGAACATCCCGTCGTGGCACTCTCCTCATACCTTCCCTCGCTTCAGCGGGGGAAGGTCTGAGGCGCGCGCTTCCGATAGGTTGTGCTCGTTGCGACCGCCGCCACAACCGTCGGCCGTGTCTCGCTCAGGTCGCCGCCGGAGCGACCTTGTCCTGCGTCTTCGTGTCGAAGTCGCTCGCCTCGTGGCGTTCGTGCAGCTGGGCAGCGGGGGCGCCCTGGAGGCGGTTGACCATGCGGCCGCGTTTGACGGCGGGGCGGGCGCCGATGGCGTCGGCCCACCGCTGGACGTTCTTGTATTCGTGCACGGCGAGGAACTCGCCGGCGCCATAGAGCAGCCCCTTGGCGAGGCCGCCGTACCAGGGCCAGACCGCGATGTCGGCGATCGTGTAGTCGGCGCCGCCGAGGTATTCGCTCTCGGCCAGACGGCGGTCGAGCACGTCGAGCTGGCGCTTGGTCTCCATCGCGAAGCGGTCGATGGCGTATTCGAACTTGGCCGGCGCGTAGGCGTAGAAGTGGCCGAAGCCGCCGCCGAGATAGGGCGCGCTGCCCATCTGCCAGAACAGCCACGACAGGCACTCCGCCCGCGCCGCCGGTTCGGTCGGCAGCAGCGCGCCGAACTTCTCCGCCAGATGCATCAGGATAGCGCCGCTCTCGAACACGCGGATCGGCTTGGGACCACTGCGATCGTGCAGGGCCGGGATCTTGGAGTTGGGGTTGATGGCAACGAACGCGCTGCCGAACTGGTCGCCCTGGCCGATCTTGATCAGCCAGGCGTCGTACTCCGCACCGGCGTGCCCCAGCGCCAGCAGCTCCTCCAGCAGGATCGTGACCTTCTGGCCATTGGGCGTGCCGAGCGAATAGAGCTGCATCGGATGGCGCCCGACCGGCAGTTCCTTGTCGTGCGTGGCACCGGCGATCGGCCGGTTGATGTTGGCGAACTGGCCGCCATTGGCCTTGTTCCAGGTCCAGACTTTCGGCGGCGTGTAGACGGTCGTGTCGCTCATGCGCGGGCTCCCGTTGGCGTGGGCGGGGAGAATGGCGGCGGGGCGGGGGAGGCGCAAGCCATCCGGTTCGTCGCCGCGCGCGTGGCAAGTGTGGGGTATCGAAAACGTTCGGGACTCAGGTCTTTCGGCGCGGAGGGCGGGGAAGACATGAGAGAGTGCTTTACTACCCTCGCGCCGGAAGTGGCAGGGCACGAAGCCGTTGGGCGGCGGCGCGAACTCGGTCCGCCGCCGCCCTGCCGATGTCGCGGCCGGCGCCGGCTCAGGCCGGCGGGCGGCTGAGTTCGGCGCGGCCGACCACCATGTGATGGACCTCGTCGGGGCCGTCGGCGAAGCGCAGGTGGCGCTGGTTGATGTACATCTCCCACAGCGGCGACCACTGCGAGATGCCGGTGGCGCCATGGATCTGCATCGCCTGGTCGATGATGGTGCAGACCTTCTCCGGCACCATCGCCTTCACCATGCTGACCCACACGCGGGCCTCGCGGTTGCCCAGCACGTCCATCGCCTTGGCGGCCTTCAGCACCATCAGCCGCATCGCCTCGATCTCGATCCGGGCGCGCGACACCAGCTCCAGGTTCTTGCCGAGCTGGATGATCGGCTTGCCGAAGGCGGTGCGGGTGGAGCCGCGCTTGACCATCAACTCGATGGCCTTTTCGGCCGAGCCGATCGAGCGCATGCAGTGATGGATGCGACCGGGTCCGAGGCGGACCTGGCTGATCTCGAAGCCGCGGCCCTCGCCCAGCAGGATGTTTTCGGCAGGCACGCGGCAGTTGTTGAACTTGAGATGCATGTGGCCGCGCGGCGCGTGATCGTGGCCGAACACCGTCATCGGGCCCACGATCTCGAGGCCGGGCGTGCCCATCGGCACCAGGATCTGCGACTGCTGGAACTGCGGCGAGGCGTCGGGACTGGTCTTGACCATGACGATCATGATCTTGCAGCGCGGATCGCCGGCACCCGAGATGTAGTATTTCTCGCCGTTGATCACCCATTCGTCGCCGACCAGCTGGGCGCGGGTGGAGACGTTCTTGGCGTCCGAGGAGGCGACGCCCGGCTCGGTCATGGCATAGGCGGAGCGAATCTCGCCGTTGAGCAGCGGCTTCAGCCACTTCTCCTTCTGGGCCGGCGTGCCGACCTTCTCCAGCACTTCCATGTTGCCGGTGTCGGGGGCGGAGCAGTTCAGCGATTCGGACGCCAGCGGATATTTGCCCAGTTCGGCGGCGATGTAGGCGTAGTCGAGGTTGGTGAGGCCGCGGCCGATTTCCGAATGCGGCAGGAAGAAATTCCACAGGCCGGACTTCTTGGCCTTGTCCTTGGCCTTCTCCAGCAACTCGAGCTGGCCGGGCGCCCAGCTCCAGCGGTCCGCGCGGCCTTCGCCGAGGCGGGCGAATTCCTCGATGATCGGCGCCACGTTCTCGGCGATGTGCGCCTTCACCGCGTCGAACAGCGGCTGGGACTCCTTCGACATGGCGAGGTTGTTGAGTTCGGCGTCGAGATCGGGGCGGGTCGCCGTCGCCACTGCTTTCAAACTCATCCGGGTTTCCTCCGTTCGGGCTGCTTCGATGGTTGTCGGCCCCATCCCTACAGACCCCGCGCGCCGGGTCAATCCCGCCGTCGGCCCGCGGGGGCGATCCGGACCGGCGGGAGCCGGCTGGCGAACCGGGAGAGGTGCCGGCATGGCGAGGATGGCGGTCGTGGCGCCGTTGGCGTGGTTGAACGGCGACGGCGCCGCGCCGATAGTCGCCCGACCCGGCGGGCAGAGCCGGGTCGGAAGGAATTTCATGGTCGACGTGGTTTCAGGCCGACTGTCCCGACGCGGCTTGTCAGCTCCGCGCGTCCTGTCGTGACGCCGCCGCGGGCCCCGACCTGGCACGCGCGCCTGCCGTTTTTCTACGGCTGGGTGATCGTGGCGGCCGCCTTCGTCACCATGGCGGTCGGTGTCAGCGCGCGCACCTCATTCTCGCTGCTGTTTCCGCAGATGGTGGCGGAGTTCGGCTGGGACCGCGGTCTGGCGGCCGGCGCCTTCTCGTTCGGGTTCCTGTTCTCGGCCGGGCTCAGTCCGCTGATCGGCCATCTGATGGACCGCCGCGGGCCGCTGATCGTGGTGCAGTCGGGGATCGTCCTGCTGGCCGCGGGTCTGCTGGCGGCGGCCTTCATCGAGCGGCCCTGGCATCTCTACGCGACGCTGGGCGTGCTGGTGGGCGGCGGCAGCAACTGCATGAGCTACACCGCCCAGTCTGAATACCTGCCGAACTGGTTCGCGCGCCGTCGCGGCCTGGCGCTGAGCGTGGCGTTCTCGGGCGCCGGGGTCGGCGCCATAGTCCTGCTGCCGTGGTTCCAGGCGATCACGCTGCGCGATGGCTGGCGCGAGGCGTGCTGGACCATGAGCATCCTCGCCGTGGTGGTGCTGGTCCCCGTCAATCTGGTGCTGCGCCGCGGGCCGCACGACGTCGGGTTGCTGCCCGACGGCGACCGGGCACTCGCCGGTGGCGGCACCGCCAGACACGCCGCGAACGTCGTCGACCGGGAGTGGGCGAGCATCGACTGGACCCTCGGTCGCGCCCTTCGCACGCGGCGTTTCTGGTGGATCGCGCTCGGCTTCTTCTGCGCGCTGTTCGCGTGGTACGCCGTGCAGGTCCACCAGACGAAGTATCTCGTCGATGCCGGCTACCCGCCGATGACGGCGGCGTGGGCGCTGGGGCTGGTCAGCGTGGTCGCGATTCCGGGCCAGATCGGGCTCGGCGCGTTATCGGACCGCATCGGCCGCGAATGGATCTGGACGGCGGGCTGCGCCGGCTTCGCGGCCTCCTACGCCCTGCTGGTGGCGATGGAGAGCGGTACCTCGCCGCTCCTGCTCTACGCCATGGTGATCGCCCAGGGCACGTTCGGCTACGCGCTGACCTCGGTGATGGGGCCGGTGGTGGCCGAGATATTCGAAGGACCGCGCTACGGTTCGATCTTCGGCTCGCTCACCATCGCCTCGGCCGCCGGCGGTGCTGCCGGCCCGTGGGTCGCGGGCATCGCGCACGACCAGACCGGCAGCTATCGCCTGGCGTTCGTCGGCGCGATGGCGCTGTGCGCCGTTTCGGCCGTCGCCATCTGGCGCGCCGCGCCCCGGCAAGTGCGCACGGTGCCGGGCAGGACGCGGTGAGGGGCTGGCGTCGCCGCGCAACCGGATGGTGTCGTTGCTCGACGTCTGGACTCACTGCACCGGCTTGAGGTCGCGTTGCCTGGCGAGGGCCCGCCACAGCGCGGTCTCGCGGCGGGTGAGGTCGCGCAATTCTCCGGCGCTGCCGCCGATCGGCGTGGCCGCGAGCGCGGTCAGACGCTCGGCGATGTCGGGCAGGCGGGCAACGCTGGCGACGGCGGCGTTCAGCCGCTCGACGACCGGTGCGGGCGTGCCTTTCGGCGCCCAGAAGCTGTACCAGGCCGGAATCACGTAGTCGGGAAAGGTCTCCGCCACGGTCGGAATGTCGGGCAGCGAGGGCGCGCGACGGGCGCCGGTTTGCGCCAGCGCGCGGACCTTGCCGGTCTTGATGTAGCCACTGCCGGCGGCGGCCGGCGAAAGCACGAGCTGGACCACGTTGGCGAACAGGTCGGGGGCGATGTTGCCGCTGTAGTTGACGGCGAGAAACTCGGCACCCGACATCTGGCTGAGCAGCTGCATGCCGAGATAGGCCGCACTGCCGAAGCCCGAAACACCGACCGCCAGCTTGCCCGGATTGGCTTTGGCGTGCGCGATCAGGTCGGCCAGGGAGTGGATGGGCAGGCTGGCGTTGACCAGCCAGAGGAACGGCGATTCGGCGAAAAGTGCCACGGGTTCGAGATCGCGCTCGACGTCGTAGGGCAGGTTCTCGACCACGACCGGATTCATGGTCAGTACCTGGTTGAAGGCGAACAGCAGCGCGTGGCCGTCGGGCCGCGCGCGCGCCGCCTTCTGGACCCCGATCACGCCGCTGGCGCCGACCACGTTGTCGACCAGCACGTTGTGGCCGAGTCCGTCCGCCAGCTTCTGCGCCGCCAGCCGCGCCAGCACGTCGACGCCGGTGCCCGCGGCACCCGGCAGGATCAGCGTGACGGGCCGGTTGGGGAAGGGCTCGCCCTGGCCGAAGGAGACCGGCGCGATGGTGGCGGTCGTCGCCGCGGAAAGCAGGGCAAGTATTCGACGGCGGTCTGGCATGGCTGGTCGCTCCGGGTCGGTTCGCGCAAGGAGTGTCGGCTCATCCGCCCTTCAGCGGTGGCTTTCCGTCGTCGCGGCGGATGTCGTTGACGATCTCCAGCACGCGCTGGCGGAACGGCGCGTATTGAACGCCGAACTCCTCGACGAGGCGGCTGTTGTCGATCAGGAAGTTGCCGGAGATCGCCCGCCCGCCGGTTTCGTGCGTGAAGGAAATGTCGGCGTCGGGGATGAATTCGCGCACCAATTCCGCAAGCGCGCCCATGCTGATCGTGTGGCCGCCGGAATTGTAGATGGCGTGCCTGGGCTTGTCGGCCATGGCGACGCGCGCGAACACCTCGGCGATGTCCTCGACGTGGATCGGGATGCGCATGGCGTCGCGGTGCGGGAACGACACCGGTAGCCCGCGCGCGGGTTGCACGATACAGTTCACGTGGTCGACCGAGCCACGCAGCTTGTCGGGGCCGGTGACGTTGGCGGGCCGCACGCCGGTGATCGTCATGCCGTACTTCTCGCGGTAGTCGCGCGCCTGCCACTCGTTGAAGATCTTGTTCATGGCGTACTGGTTGTCGCCGTGCTTGGCATCGTCCTCGGTGGTGGCGCGCTCGCCGAACAGGCTCTGCTGGCCACTGACCGCCAGCGAGCTGGCGTAGACGACGTGCTTCACGCCGGTCAGGCGGGCCACTTCGAAGCAATTGTCCATGCCCACGACGTTGAGCTTGGTCGCGACGTGCGGCGGCAGGTCGCTGCCGATGTAGTAGGAAAGGTTGATCAGCCGCTCGGCCTTCGATGCCGCAACCGCCGCCATCACCTCGTCGAATTGCGTGACGTCGCCGCGCACGACCGCGACGCCTTCGCCGAACGCCGCGGTTGCCGGCGCGATGTCCACGCACACGATCTTTTCGCCGCGCGCCACCAGCAACGGAATCATCCGGCGGCCGATGAAGCCCGCGCCGCCGAAAACGATGGTCGTCATGTGAGTCTCTCCCCTGAGTGGATCGGCAGCGTCGAACCGCGACGTCAGCCGAGAAAATTCCGCACGACCTTGCTCGTCGCGGTACCTTGTTCGAGCTGTGGCGTGTGCCCGGCATCGGCGATCACTTCAAGCCGCGCGCCGGCGATCGCGGCGGCGAATTCGTCGGCGTAGGGACGCGGCGTCAGCCGGTCGTCGGCGCCCCACACGATCAGCGTCTCGGCCGCGATGCGGCGCAGGCGCCGGCGCAGGCCGCGTTCGGGAATCGGATGGATGAAGTGCGCGGTGCTGGCCAGCACCAGGAAGCGGCGCAGCAGGCCGGCCTGGATGTCGCCGGGATCGGTCGGCGGCTTCAGATAAGCCGCGACCCGGGAATTGGCGAGGTCGTGGAAACGCATCGCGTTCTGCACCGGCGGCGTCGACAGCAGGTGGTCGGCGACCGGATGGGCCTCGTTCCACAGGCCCAGCGGATCGATCAGCACCAGCTTGCCGATCCGCTCGGGCCAGGTCGCGGCGTACTCGGCCGCCACCATGCCGCCGAACGAATGGCCGACCAGATCGAACCGGTCGAGGCCCAAGGTCCGGAACAGGTCGTCGTAGTAGAGCAGCAGGTCGGGTATCCCGTCGAGCCGCTCGAGATCGGCGAGATCGACGCTGCCGGCATGGGCTGGCGCCACGACTTGCCGGGTCGTGGCGAGGTCGTCGAGCAAGCCGCCCCATTCGTGGCCGAACAGGCCGTGCAGGCAAACGACCGGTCTGCCACTGCCTTTGCCGATGACGGGGTTGGCGACGAAGCCGCCGGGGTGGGGCAGGTGGGTGACCTCGAAGCCGTTCATCGGACCGCTCCCGCGCCGGTCTTGGTCGCGGCCAGGTGCCTGCTCGTCTTGGCCGCCCCCTGCGGCCACCAATGGTCGACGTAGCCTTCCTTGTCCCAGATGCCGCTGATGCGCGGCAACACCTTCTCGGCGAACAGGCGGGTGTTGTAGCGGGTCAGCTCGTTGTCCATCGACTGGACCTGCATCAGCACCATGAGATGGCCGATGCGGAGGTTGCGCACCGCCGCCTCGATGTCGGCCACGACCGTGTCGGGACTGCCGCCGATGACGCGCATTGAGTCGCGGGTCAGTTCCTTCCAGGTCATTTCCTCGGGCTTCGTGGGCCTGGCGCCGGGGCGGTAGGAACTGGCACCTGTCTCGAGGCCATGCTTGTAGCTCGCCAGCGTCTGGACGCCGGGCACGCCGCCGATGCCGGGATCGATGTGCAGCGCCTTGGCGTAGAAGTTCCGGAGGTGCGGAAGGTAGATTCGCTCCGCCTCGGCGTCGGTGTCGGCGACCACGACGATCTGCGCGAAGCCGGCGCGGTAGGGATTGTCGTCGAGGCCCGCCTTCTCGACCTCGCGCCAGTAGCCGTCCATCAGCACCTTGGCGGCGGGGTGTCCGAGAAAGCTGAGGTAGCTGTAAGTATAGTTGTTGTCGACCGCGAACTTCCACGTCTCGACCGAGCCGCCGCCGGCCAGCCAGATCGGCGGGTGCGGCTTCTGGATGGGCTTCGGCCACGGGTTGACGTAGCGCAGCTTCGTGAAGCGGCCGTTGAAGGTGAAGGGGCCGGGCCGCGTCCACGCCTGCTTGATGAGATCGTGCGCCTCGTAGTAGCGCGGCCGGACCAGGGTCGGCGGATTGCCGTAGCAACCGACATTGTCCATCGGCGAACCGACCGGCAGGCCCGCGACGAGGCGCCCGCCGCTGAGGCAGTCGAGCAGGGCGTATTCCTCCGCGACCCGGATCGGCGGCTGGTACATCGGGATCGTGTTGCCCAGCACCACGATGGCGGCGTCGGATTTGCGGTTCGCCAGGATCGAGGCGATCAGGTTGGGCGATACGGAAAAGCCGTAGCCGTTCTGGTGATGCTCGTTGATGCCGACGCCGTCGAACCCCAGCTCGTCGGCCAACGTCAGCTCGTCGATGTTCCAGCGAAAATACTGTCCGACCTTTTCGGGGTCGCACAATTCGTCGTTGGGCGGCGTCACCCAGATGCTGGGGTAGCGTTTGTTGAAATCGTCGGGGAGGTCGCGATAGCCCTGGAAGTGGAAGGCGATGGTTTTCATGGGGCGCTTCCTCGTGGGGGGCGGGGTTGAACCACGCCGCTCCTAGCAATGGTGGAGCAGGGACTTCAGCTCGGCGGGATCGAACGGCGGCGGCGGGATGTCGAGCAGGGTCTGCGCGTGGATCGAGGCGAACTGCTCGCGCGCCGCGGTGCCGTGGTTGCGCATGCCCATCAGGTCGCGGAAGAACAGCTGCGCGGGATGGCTCGACAGCACCGAACCGGCGCCGGCGAAGGGATGCAGCGCCATGAACGCCTCGAAGCAACTCGCGTTCGCATCGGCGGCCTCGTAGCGGGTCCTGGTGCGATCGGTCCGGCTCAGCGGTTCGCCGCGGCACACCACGTCGAAATTGTGCGTCCACGTCGTCGACAGCCGTCGGCGCACGCTCTCGACGGCGCCTATCGCCTTCACGAGCGCCAGGTGCATGTAGGGATTGGCCGCGACGGCGCTGCCGGTGCCAAGCGCGCCGTGGCGCGTCCGCGCGTCGCTAACGAAGCCTTCCAGCGCCGCCGCCAGCGTGCCGATGGCCGGGCAGGACATGGTCGACCAGAAAATGGTGAATCGGCCCACGCGATAGAGCGGGCCGGGATTGAGAACGTGGCCTGGACTGGTCTCGTTGTATTCGTCGACGATGCGATGCGTGCGGTAGTCCGGCACGAAGGCGTTAGCGAGCATGATCGATTTGCTGCCGGTGCCCTTCAGCCCGGCGACGTTCCAGCTGCCCTGGTCGATGACGAAATCGCGGCTGGGGATCACGAAGCTGCGCGCTTCCGGCACGCCGTCGGGCCCGTCCTTCACGATGCCGCCGACGATTGCCCAGGCGCTGTGATCGACGCCGCTGGAGAAGCTCCAGCGACCGGTCAGGCGGAAGCCGCCGGGTACGCACTCGACTGTCCCGCTCGGGGCGTAGGCGCTGGACGCGCGCGCGTCGGGACCGTCGGCCCAGAACTCCGCCTGCATGCGTTCGTCCATCAGCGCGATTTGCCACGAATGGACATTGAGCTGGCCACCGACCCACCCGGTCGAGCTGCACGCCGATCCGACCCGGACCATGCCTTCCAGGAACGCGGCGGGTTCCATTTCCAGCCCGCCCCAGCGCGCCGGCGTGAGCGCGCGGAACACGCCGGCTTCCGTCATCGCCGCGATCGAGGTGCCGAGCACCTGGTTGGCCGCCTCGGTCTCGAACCGCTTCGCCGCGATGCCCGGCAGGATCGCGTCGACGGCGTCGAGGAAGCGCGAGCCGTTGGTGCGAGCCCGTTCGCGATAGGCCTCGTCGACCGGCGCGAGGGGCAACGGCGGCGAAGCGTTCATGGACGCACCGCCATCCCGAACGACGTCTTCCGGGAGCGCGCCACTCCAGTGACACTCTTGCCCGTCGGCCAGGGCGGCCTCGGCGTGGGTGTCGGGAGGACGCAACAGCGCCACTGGCGTGGTGTGCTCGTGGGCGCCAACTTTGGGCCGACCGCGTGGCGCAGCGTCGCGCGAGCCGCGCCGATGTCATTTCGAGCGCGGCGAAGGACCCCGGATTCGTCGAGGCTCCGTGCGGTCGGCTCACCGCATCGGGGTCCCTCGGCAAGCTCGGGATGACATCGGTTTTGGACCGTTCGTCGGTGCGCCAACCATTCTCGCTCGACGCTGGCGCCTGCGAGTGGCGCGCGCCCGGACGCCGAGTCATGGCCCACTGTCCGCACCCCTTCGGCCTGATCAGATCCGCGGCGGCAGATCGTGGGTCGACTCGGCGAAGGGCGTCGTTTTGATCGCCTTGACCGCCGGCAGCACTTCGGCCGCGAACAGGCGCATGCTCTGTTCGGCGAGGTCGTAGGGCATGCCGCCGAACGCGAAGTGGGCGATGATCGCGTTGTTGTCGATCTGACGATGAACGTCGGCGAGTTTGGCGATCACCTGCTCGGGCGTGCCCCACGGCATCAGGTCGACGAAGTTGCGGATCGTGTCGTCGAGGTTGTCCTGGTTGGCCTGGATGGTCTTCTGGTAGAATTCGTAACCCTTGGTGCCTTTCAGCCGGTCGCCCGCCATGTCGTAGTGGGCGATGATCGAATTGTAGTAGTTGCCGACGTGCGTGGTGGCGATGGCGCGGGCGCGCGCGGGATCCTTGTCGACGTAGCAGAAGGCGACCTGGATCGATTTGGCGGGCTCGGTGCCGGGCCGCACCTTGCGCCATTCCTTGCCATAGTCCTCGAGCGTGACACGGACATCCGACCACGCCTTGAGCGGGAAGATCAGCATGCCGAGCCCGAGGCGCGCCATGATCGGGCCGGTCTCGGGCGACAGGCCGGCCCCGAACATGCGGCCCTCGAACGACTTGAACGGAGCGGGGCGGATGTCGCGGCGCGGTTGCTTGAGGAACTCGCCGTCGTATTCGATGTAGCCGCGCTCGAGTGCCTGGACGAGGGCGTCGGCATTGTCGTTGAAGATGCCGCGCGAGCGCGTCATGTCGACCCGGAAGCCGTCGAACTCGATGGCGCCAAGGCCACGTCCGATGCCGAGAATGGCGCGGCCATCCGACAGATGGTCGAGCAGGGTGATCTGCTCGGCCACGCGCAGCGGGTCGTGCCATGGCAATACCACGACCATCGAGCCGAGCTTGACGTGCTTCGTGCGGCCCGCGCACCAGGTCAGGAACTGGAGCACGTCGGGCGTCATTTCGTAGTCGGTGAAATGATGCTCCGGTTCCCAGATCGACTCGAAACCCAGCGGCTCGGCCAGGTCGACGAGGCGCAGCTCCTGGCGGTAGGCCTCGCGATCGCTGATCGGACGGCCCAGATTCTGGAAAACGGGAGCGTAGCCGACATGCATGGTCCGGAACCCCTCGACGCGTCGCGCCCGACGATGGGCGACTCTCGATCCGCGTTGGCCCGGTATCGGAGCATGAACCGGCCGCGCTGTCATGCCGCCCGCCTCGCATCGCGGTCGAACGGCGCGACGAGCCGGGGACGGCCTCCCGGGCGGTGTGCGGTGCAACAAATCTCGCCCGCCGATTTTGCATGGTCTTTGTGATTGCCGCATGGCTTGAGGGTCGTCATTTTGCCGCCGGGGCGGATGTGTTCCGCGAAAGGTCGTTCGACGGTGAGTGTTGTGGTGAATGGCGCCGGGGACGTGCGGCGACCGGTGGCGAGTTTCGGCTTCGACCGCGGGATTTTGATCGGCATCGGTTTCATGCTGATCACCACGGCCCTGTTTCCGGTCATGAACGGCATGGTGAAGCTGCTGAATGCCGGCTACGACCCGATGCAGATCGTCTGGGCGCGCACGCTCGGCCACACGATTTTCATGCTGATGCTGTTCGCGCCCAAGCGTGGGCTGGGGATTTTTCGCACGACCATGCCGGGTGCGCAGTTCGGCCGTTCGATGCTGCTGCTGGCCTCGACCGCCTGCTTCTTCTTCGCCGTCAAGTACGTGCCGCTGGCGACCGCTGCGGCGATCGGCTTCATCGCGCCGCTGATCGTGAACCTGCTGGCGGTGCCGATGCTGGGCGAGAAGCTGTCGGCGGGCCGGATCGCGGCGGTGGTGGTTGGGCTGCTCGGTGTGCTGATCATCATCCGGCCCGGCACCAACGTGTTCCACTGGGCCTCGCTGTTCATCATTGCCAGCTCGTCCTGCTACGCGCTCTATCAGGTCTACACGCGCAAGGTCGCCGGCCACGACGCGCCGGAAACGTCGGTCGTCTACAGCGCCCTGCTCGGCACCGTCGTGATGACCTTCGTCCTGCCCTGGGTGTGGCGCACGCCGGCCAGCTGGCAGGACATCGTCATCCTGTCGAGCCTCGGGCTGTTCGGCGGCCTTGGCCATTACTTCGTCGCCAGGGCGATGACCTACGGCGCCGCCAACATCATGTCGGCCTTCAACTACTTCCAGATGATCGGCTCGGTGATCGTTGGCTACCTGATGTTCGGCGAGATGCCGGACTGGATGACGTGGGCGGGAACCGCCATCATCGTGGCCTGCGGTCTTTACGTGGCGTGGAACGGCAGCCGGGTGAAAAAGACCGCCTGAGCGCGACGATGATCGGGGAGACGATGCGATGGAGTTTTCGGGGCAGACGGCGGTGGTTACCGGTGGCGCATCGGGCATCTGCCGCATGGTCGTTTTTCGTCTGGCGCGGGCGGGTGCCGATGTCGTGATCGGCGACGTCGACCAGCCCGGGAGCGCCGCGGTCGTGGCCGAAGCCAGGGCGGAGGGATTATCGGTCGAGGCCGTCGCGCTCGATTTGACGTCGGGCGCGAGCATCGAGGCGTTCGGCGTGGCGGTGCGCGACCGCAAGCCACCGGTGCGGGTGCTGGTGAACGGTGCGGGCTGGGACAGCGTCGTGCCCTTCAGGGACACCACGCCCGATTTCCGCGAGCGGGTCATGGCGATCAACCTCACGGGGCCGATGCATCTGACGCAGGCGCTGTTGCCGGTACTGACGGCGACGCCACACGGCCGCATCGTCAACATCGCCAGCGACGCCGGACGCGTGGGCAGCAGCGGCGAGACGGTCTATTCGGCCGCCAAGGGCGGCCTGATCGCTTTCACCAAGTCGCTGGCGCGCGAGGTCGCGCGCTTCGAGACCAGCGTCAACTGCGTGTGCCCCGGGCCCATCGACACGCCGCTGTTCCGGCGCCAGCCCGAGGCCTTCCGCGCCAAGATCATCGCCTCGGTGCCACAGCGCCGCGCCGGCAAGCCCGAGGAAATCGCCGAGATGGTCTGGTTCTTCGCCCGCCCGCAATCGACCTACATCACCGGCCAGGCCATCAGCGTGAACGGCGGCCTGACGATGGTCGGGTAGGGACCGTCACCGGAGCCCCACGGGCGCTGACGTTGGCGCCCTCGGTATCGCATCGAGGCTTTCATGCCTCTCCGGTCCGTCTTCGCAGATGTGTGCGGCGAAACCGTCCAATGCCTGCCGGGGCCTTGGGCGATCGAGTCGAGGGGTCGGAGGCGCCCTGCGGTCGAGCCCAGAAAGTGCGATTGCCGCAACGACTCTTCCTTCTCCCCGCGAAGGTCAGGGGCCGCAAGCGGCCCCGAGGGAGAAGGTGGCGCGCAGCGCCGGATGAGGGGCTTCGCGACCTCGAAGGTGGGGCAACCTCCGCGCCTGAGTCGACGCTGTCGTGGCGGCGCTCGGAAGCCCCTCATCCGCCCTTCGGGCACCTTCTCCCCTCATGCGAGGGGAGAAGGAAAAACCATTGCGGCCCGATGCTTCTTTGGCACTGACCGAGATGTGTAGATACCCTCGCCGAAGACAGGGAGAGGGACATGAAAAGTGACTGACGACGCGGGTTTTGAACGTCGGCGCCAATGCGCCCGTGGTCCTACAGCCCCAGCGACGAGAGGTCGGGCTTCCGCGCATGGAAGTCCGTCGCGTCCTGGAACGCCTTGCCGAGCCGCAGCACCGTCGTTTCGGCGAAGGGTTTGCCGAGGATCTGGACCGAAAGCGGCAGGCCGCCGCTGAAGCCCGTCGGCATCGAAAGGCCGCACAGGCCGAGATAGTTGCCGGGCCGCGTGAGGTAGCCCGGAATCGGACCCATCTCGTCGTGCTCGGCGATCGGGAGCGCCGGTACGGCGATGGAGGGCAACAGCAGCGCGTCCCAGGGCTCGAACCAGCGCGCGAAGACGCGCCGGCGCTCGTGCATGCGGCGCAATTCCTCGGCGTAGGCGCCGGGCGGATGGGCTTTGGCGGCGCGGGCGCGCTGGCGGACGTGCGGGCCGATCGGCTGGCTTTCGTCCTCGATGTAGGCGCGATGCAGCGCGTAGGCTTCGGAACTGACGATCACGCCGGCGGGGACGGACAGGTCGAAGAACCAGTCCGGCAGTTTCACGGTCTCGACGCGGGCGCCCAGCGACTCGTAGGTGCGGGCCATCGCCTGCCACGCCGCGACGACATCGGGGTGCATGAAGGATGGCAGCTGGGCTGCGTCGGGCATCGCGATGCGTCGGCCCGCAATACTGGCGGAACCGGTTGCGGCGGCGACGAAATCCTCGGTCGGGTGGCCCAGCGTGGTCGGATCGCGTGGATCGGGACCGGCCAGGGCCTGGAGCAGGAGGGCGCAATCCTCGACGCTGCGCGCCATCGGCCCGATGCTGTCGAGCGTCCACGCCAGCAGCATCGTGGCGTGCAGGCTGATGCGGCCGAACGTGACTTTCAGTCCGACCAGGCCGTTGAACGCGGCGGGAATGCGTACCGATCCGCCGGTGTCGCTGCCGATGCCGGCCGGCAACAGACGGGCCGCCACCGCCACGCCGGTGCCACTCGACGAACCGCCGGGCGTCCGGTGGGTTTTCAGGTCCCACGGATTCCATGGCGTGCCCATCAGCGGGTTGGTGCCCCAGCCGCCGAATGCGAATTCGACCATGTGCAGCTTGCCGAGCGGAATCATGCCGGCCGCCAGCAACCGCTCGGCCGTCGCCGAGGTTTCAGTGGCGATGCGCTTCTCCAGCATCTTCGAGCCACCGGAGCCGACCCGGCCCGCGACGTCGCACAAATCCTTCAGGCCGATCGGCAAGCCGTGCAGGGCGCCCAGCGGCAGGTTGGCCGCACGCGCCCGGTCGGCGCCGTCGGCCAGCGCGCGCGCCTCCTCGCGCCAGACGTCGACGAAGCTGTGCAGCTTGCCGTCGGCCTTCTCGACGCGGCCGAGGAAGGTGTCGACGATCTCGCGGCTGGAAAAACGCTTCGCCTTCAATCCGGCTGCGAGCTCGGTCAGGGTCAGGTCGGCAATGGCGGACATCGGCGGCTCCGGTTCGGGCAGGCGGGGGGAAGGGTCAGTCTTCGAGGATCGCCACGACGCGGGTCCAGCCGGCCGAGGCGCGGTGGATTTTCACGGGGAAGCAGGACACCGTGAAACCGAACGGCGGCAGTTGTTCGAGATTGCAGAGCTTTTCAATCTGCCAGTAGGGCAGCTCGCGGCCCGCCTTGTGGCCTTCCCACAGCAGCGCCGGATCGCCGGTCTGGTGGTAGCGGGCGGCGACCGACTTGAATGCCGGGTCCCACGAATAGGAGTCAGTGCCGACCACCTTCACGCCCTGGTCGAGCAGGTGCAGCGTGGCGGCGCGGCCGAGGCCGCAGGCGGTGTCGGCGTAGTCCATGTCCTTGTGGCGGGTGCCCGCCCGCGTGTTCACCAGCACGATGTCGTAGGGCTGGAGCGTGTAGCCGACCCGTTTCAGCTCGGCGTCGATGTCGGCGGGCGTGGCGACATAGCCCGCCTCGAACGCACGGAAATCGAGTTTGACGCCGGGTCGTAGGCAATAGTCGAGCGGCACCTCGTCGATGGTCGGGGCCGGCTCACCCGCCGCGCTGTTTCGGTGGTTGGTGGTGGGGTGGTAATGCCACGGTGCGTCCATGTGGGTGCCGGCGTGGGTGCTGAGCGTGATCTTCTCGACCGCCCACGCCTTGCCCTCGGGCAGGTCCTCCTTGCGCACGCCGCCGAAGACGCGGCTGAAGGCCTCGAACGAATTCTCGTGGTCGGTGTACTCGATCGTCGGGCGATGATGGGCCGGACTCATCGGCCGGTCCTCGAACGATACCGACAGATCGACGAAACGGCGGGCCATGCGCGAACTCCGGAAAAACGCGCCGTCGGCCGGCGCGTGGCCGGTCGACGGCGTCGATGGCGATCAGGTCGCGGGCGACAGCACGTGGATGGTGCGGCTGGCGATGTGTTCGCGGGTCTTGGCGCCGTAGGCGGCCATGTGCGGCGCCGCGGCGTGCGCCTTGAGGGCGTCGAGACTGGCCCATTTCTCGATCACGACGAAGGTGTCCGGCCCCAGCGCCTTGCCGGCGGCGAAGCCCTCGGCGTCGATGGCCGGGCCGTACTCGATGCAGCCGTCCTCGGCGTGGACGGCCGCCATGTTGGCGCGGAACGCCGTCAGGATGGTGTCGCGCATGCCGGGCTTGGTGGTGATGATGGCGAGAACGTGGATCACGATGGTTTCCTCCATGGGTGAAGCCCCGCCAGTCTAGCGGGCCGAAATCGCGGCTGCGAGCATTCCCCGCGTCATGGCAGGCCCCGCGTCAGGACAGGCTCGCGACGAAGGCGGTCGCGTCGGCTTCCCAGAAGCCCGGCATCGCGACGATGTGGTGGCCGGAATCCTTCGGTGTCTCGAATAGCCGCAACGCGGTGCGCGCGCCGGCCGCAGCGTAGGCGCGATGCCAGCTCTCGACGATATCGGGTCCGTAATAGTCGTCGATGGTGCCGTACAGCCACAGGCTCAGCGCGCGGCTCGTCGCGCCCGCGGTGGCGAAGCGTCCGGTTTGCCAGCCGCCGCCGAGATGGTCGCGCTCCCACGCCTCGCTCCACCAGCCGCCGGCGAAGTCGAGCACGCCGAGCGCTTCGCCGGGATGGGCGGCCTCGTACATCGTGGCCAGGAACCCGCCGCGCGACTGACCCGCCAGCAGGACGCGGCGTCCATCGACTTCGGGCCACGACCGGACGAAATCCATCGCGGCGCGCAGGTCGGCGAGGCCGGCCGCCAGCTCGGCTTCCGAGGAGTCGACGGTCGGCGCGTGGTCGAAATCCTGCTCGACGTACCGTCCGCCCGAGCCGCCGCGACCGCGCCGCATCGGCTCCAGCACCGCCCAGCCGAGACCGACGAAGAAGCGCGACAACTGGCCGTGCCGGATGACCCGCGACGCGATCTCCTCGCGCGGCGTACCGTCGGCGGAACCATGGTTGATCAGCACCAGCGGCGGGCACTGGATCTGCGGGCTCGGCGTGTAGGTGGCCTTCAGCCCGATCGGTGCGCCGCTGTCGGGATCGGTCATGGGAATGTCGATCGCGCGGCCATGGCAACGCGCCCCGGTGTCGGCAGCGGCCGCGCGAATGGCGTCGATGCCGCCCTCGATCCGGCGCAGGACGCAATAGCTGACCATGCCGCCGCCCTCGTAGCGGCCAAACAGCCGGCCGTCGGCCAGCAGCCGCCATCGGGTTCGGGCCGTGCCGAAATCGACCAGCAGCTCGTGCCCCTCGAAGCGCCCGCGTGCCCGCGTCGACTGCGGCGAGTTCGGCACCCACGGCGAATGGCCGATCGCGTAGACCACGTCGGCGGTGTCGTTGGTCCCGATCGCCTCGACGACCAGCATGGTCGGCAGCACGTCGCCCCACGCGTCGCCACCCCACGCGCCGAGAAACAGCCGCTGGCGCGGCATCGACCCGCCGGGCGCCGGCCGGATGTCGATGTCGTCCGGCAGCGGGATCATCGCGGATTGCCCGCAAGTCCGGGCGACACCCGATCGCGCCACGGCGCCACGGCCGAAGACCGCCGGTCCGACGGTCCCCCGCGAGGGAGGCGGAAGCGGGAGACTGCCATTTCGGGCCGGCCGCGGAGCCCTACCCCTTCGCCTTCTTCCACGCCTCGTAGTCGCGCCTGGCTTCGTCGCCGGCGACCGGGAACAGGCCCTTGAGGGGGCGGCCGCGCGCCACTTCGAGTTCGGCGAACTCCTCGTATTCGTAGGCCGCCAGCGCCTCCTGGGCGACCGCCTCGACGATTTCAGGGGGGATCACCAGCACCGCGTCGCGGTCGCCGACCACGATGTCGCCGGGATAGACCGCCACGCCGCCACAGGAGATCGGCAGTTGCAGATCGATGGGACGGTGGGCGATCGGGCTGGGCGGCGAGGAAGGCCGGCGATGGTAGGCCGGCAGGCCGGTCTTGTGGACGCCGTTGGTGTCGCGGAAGCCGCCGTCGGTGACGATGCCCGCTCCGCCGCGCACTTTCAGGCGGCCAACGTAGAGATCGCCGGCCGAGGCCGCCCGCGAATCGCCGCGCGAATCGATCATCAGCACGTGGCCGGGCGGGCACTCCTCCATCGCCTGCGGCTGCACCATCGAGCGGTTGGTCGAGGTCGGGCCATCCTTGTCCTCGCGCGAGGGGATGAAGCGCATGGTGAAGGCGGTGCCGACCATGGCCGGCTGCTCGGCGCGGACGGGATAGACGTCGAACAAGGTCATGCTGCGCAAGCCACGTCGGTTGAGCACCCCCGTGAGGGTCGAGGTGCCGACTCGGCCGAGCACGGCGCGCAGGTCGGGCGTCAGGATGGTCATGGTCGTTTCTCCCCGGGGTCGGACCGGTCGTTGCGCCGCGACGGACGCGTCGCGGCGTCGGGTCGGATCGCGGCCATGATGGGCGGCGGAAAACCGGCCGACAAGGGCGGCGTGCAGGTACTCGTGCGTTGACAGCGTCGGGCCGCGGGCGGACGCTTCGGACCGGATGCTGGCGCCACGGCATCGATCGACGAATGTCGGAGACCGGCCGTGAACGTGATCACCATCGCGCCTTTCTACACGGCGAGCGGCGTCAACCATCCGAACACGCCGAGAACTCCTCAGGCATACATCAACAAGACACGCGAAATGCTCAAGGCACACAATATCGCGATCGAATTGGCGGAAACCGGCGACTTTGCCGGCGTTCCCTGCATGCTGGAGTGGAACCAGTCGATCGACCTCGACAAGAACGTGGGCGACATCCGCGCGTTGTGCGAACCCAGTCTCCCGTTCGGCAACGCCATCCCGGTCATTTTTGGAATTATCTACCAGGCCGAAGTCTACGGCGCGGCCATTCCGACCGATTACGCCGGAAACGGCGGCAAGCGGTGGCCACCGTACATCGTCATAAACCTGCAGCTTCAATCGCGCTTCAACGCCGTCCTGCTGCACGAGCTGATTCACGCCGCCTACTTCAGCAAGGCCTATCTCGGCAAGCCGATGCCCGACCACGACGCGAATCCGACCAGCATCTTCGCCGCTTGCGCGCCGGACAAGAATTCAGACCGGTCGCTGACCCAGAACTTTCTCCCCGCGTTGCACGTGGCTGCGTTGCGCAGTGCGGCGTTCGCGACCTTCCGCGCCTGAGGCAGGTCGGCAGATCGGGCCGTGATCGACATCTCGCGCGCGACGACGGCTCGGGTTACGATCGGTCAGCTACCCCACCGGAGGAAAATCATGGCGACCTTGCTGACCGAGTCCGGCGATTTCACTGTCGCCGCCACCGACGGCCTGTGGCTCGACGCCGCCGACGTGGCGCGCGCGACGGGCTGGACCCTGAAGCCCGAGGGCATGTGCCGCGACGAGGCTTGCGTGCCGCTGCCGGCTTCGGCGACGAGGGACGGCCGGGTCGATCTCGCCGCCTTCTGGCGCCTGCTCGGCGCGCCGGTCGTGGCCGACTCGACCAACGCCGTCTGGTCGCTGGGGCGTGCCGCCGAGGAGCGCAACGACGCGCTGGCCGGTCTGGTGGCGCCCGATTTCACCTTGCCCGATCTCGAAGGCAACCTGCACACGCTCTCGGCGTTGCGCGGCAAGAAGGTCTTCCTCAGCACCTGGGCCAGTTGGTGAGGCTGCCGGCTTGACTTGCCCGTGTGGCAGCAACTCTTCGACAGCCTCAAGGGTCACGATTTCATGGTCGTCGCCGTCGCCCAGGACAGCGGCGGGGCAGCCGACGCCGGCAAATGGATCGAGGCGGCGCATCCGACCTACTGGTCGCTGATCGACGTCGACCACCGCGTGTCGGCGCTCTACGGCATGGTCAACGTGCCGCGCGCGACGTGGATCGACGAGGCCGGCCGCATCGTGCGACCGCCCGAGACGGCCGGTTCCACCGACCATTTCCGCAACATGGACCCCGCCACCAACACGCTGGCGCCCGCTGACATGGCGGCCCGCCAGAAGGCGCGCGCCTACTACATGGACGCCATCCGCCAGTGGGTCGCGACCGGCGAGCACGCGCTCGACGCCGACGCCGCGCGCGCCCGGCTGCCGCGCGCCACGCCGGACGAAGCGCTGGCCCACGTCCATTTTCGCCTCGGCGCCTGGCTCAAGCGCCACGGCCGGGCCGAGGAGGGCGCAACCCACCTCGCCACCGCCAGCCGCCTGCACCCGGACTCGTGGTGCATGTGGCGCCAGGCCGCCGACTTCAACGAGGCGGGCCTCGCGGCCGGACCCGCCTTCTGGGAGCGCGTGCGGGCGCTCGGCGACAAGCCGTTCCACCCGCCGCCCGACCTGGCGGGGTTTCGGGGGCGCTGACCCCTCGCTACCACGCCGGGTCGATCGGCGTGACCACACCCTCGGCGAGTTCGATCACTTCGCCAAGGTCGAGCGCGACGTCCTCGCGCATGCGGGCGGGCACGATCTGCACGCCGGTGCGCAACGAGCCGTGCGAGCCGACGGGCACGGCGAGGCCCGCGAGGCCTAGCAGCCTGTCGGACTTAAAGCATCGTGGGGGATGGTCGGGGATTCCCACGGGAATCGCGTCCGTATAGAATCGTGGGACGGCTTTGCGAAGGAGCGCCCCGCGATGAGCAACGTCCGCCCGACGGACCGCGAGACCAGCTATCTGCTGCCACCGTCGCTGGACGACTGGTTGCCGGCGAACCACCTGGCGCGGTTCGTGGTGGAGGCGGTCGACACGCTGGACC
Source organism: Caenispirillum bisanense (assembly GCA_945878895.1). Lineage (GTDB taxonomy): Bacteria > Pseudomonadota > Alphaproteobacteria > Reyranellales > Reyranellaceae > CAMDVZ01. Next base: position 20,824 of record CAMDVZ010000027.1, read on the forward strand.
TT
>CAMDVZ010000028.1 GCA_945878895.1 Caenispirillum bisanense
CCGCGAGATCGCGATGACCAGAACCGTTGCCGCGACACCGGCCACCAGCGGTGCCAGCCGGTAGGGAAGCCACCACAGCGCCAGACCGATCGCGCAGGCCACGATCGCGACCATCAGGCGCGTGCGGTCGCGCAGGACCGACACGAGGATCGGCGCCAGCACGATGGCCGGCACTGCCCAGGCGTGTTTCAGCGGCGGCAACAGGCCACACAGCAGCGCGCCCGCGATGCAGGACAACGTCCATGTCGAGCCGAGCACGAGGCCGGCGCCGACCATGAACGGTATCCGGTCGGCTGGCTTCTGAGTCGAGGTCAGCGCGAACGACGTCTCGGTGATGAAATAGGGTGCGACGAAGCGCAGGCCGCGATGGGCCGGGCGCGGCCACGTGGCGACGATCGCGGCGTAGATCAGGTAGCGCAAGTTGGTGAGCGCTATGGCGAAGGCGATGGAAGCGAAGGGCGTGGCGACCGCCACCATCTGCACATAGGCGAGCTGCGCCACGCCGGTGAACAACACCGGCGGCATCGCCAGCGCGACCGCCGGCGACACCCCCGCGGTCGCGGTGGCGGCGCCGGTGCCCAGCCCGAACAGCGCCGCGCCGATCAGCGTCGGCGCCGCCGCCCGGGCGCCGCACGCCATCGCGGCGGAAACGTCGCCCACGGAACCGCGCCGGCTATCGGGTCAGCGCGGCCACTGGCGGATGGCGCAGAGGCCACCATCGATGGGCAGCAGGATGCCGGTCACCCAGCGCGATTCCTCGCTGGCGAGATAGACCGCGCCGTTGGCGATGTCCCAGGCCGTGCCCTCGGTCTGCATCGGCACCATCTGGCGGCGGCGCTGGCGCGCTTCGTCGCCGAGATGGGCGACCATCGGCGTGTGGACGGAACCCACGATGATGCAGTTGCAGCGGATGTTCTGGGTCGCGTAGTCGGCGGCGATGGACAATGTCATGCCGTGCAGGCCGGCCTTGGCGGTGGCGTAGGCGACCGCGCCGGTGCTGCCCGAGAGGCCCAACGCGCCGGCGATCGAGGAGATGTTGATGATCGAGCCGCCGCCGCCCTCGCGCATTTTCGGGATGCAGTATTTGGCGCAGATCATCGAACTGGTAAGGTTGGTTTCCAGCACCCGGTTCCAGGTCTCGAGCTCGACGGTCTCGGGGTTGCCCGGCCCGCCGACACCGACATTGTTGTGCAGGATGTCGAGCCGGCCGTAGCGCTTGACGGCGAAGGCCGCCATCGCTTCGGCCGCGTCGGCCTTGGTGACGTCGCCCGCGAACACCGCGGCCTCGCCGCCTTCCTTCGCGATGTCGGCGGCGAGCTTTTCCGCCCGCGCCGCCTCGCGGTTCACCAGGACGACTTTCGCGCCTTCGCGCGCGAAGGCGATGGCCGTGGCCATGCCGTTGCCGACGCCCTCGCCGCGCGGCGCCGCGCCCGTCACCACCGCGACCTTGCCCGCCAGTCTTCCAGCCATCGAAACCTCCCCGAAACGCTCGTCCGCTTTCGACCCGACACTGCCCGAGCCGGCGGGCACCGCCAAGCGCGGTGGGCGGGACCGCGCCATGCGCAACGCCACCATGTGCGCCGGCGCCAATCGGAGACTGGCGTCGCGGCCCGTTCGCGGTAGTCTCCGGCCCGACCACCACGACCCCGGATTCCAGACGTCCATGCCGTTCGACTATTCCGCCGTTCCCCGCATGCCCGACGGGCGCACCGCCGCCGAGCACATTGCCGACATCGAGCGGCAATCCGAGGCGATCCGCACGCCGATGCCCAATGGCGGCAGCATGATGTGGCATGTCTGGGGCGGCGGCTCGGGCAGGCCGCCGCTGGTGCTGTTCCATGGCGGATCGGGCTCGTGGATCCACTGGATCCACAACGTGCTGCCGCTGTCTGCCCACTACACGGTCTACGCCGCCGACGCGCCGGGGCTGGGCGACAGCGACCCGCCCGACGACGTCCGGGACATCTGGTCGGTGACGCGCGCGGTCAAGGCCGGGCTCGACATCGTTCTGCCGAAGGACACGCGGTTCGACATCGCGGGCTTCTCGTTCGGCGGCATGGTCGGTGGCCATGTCTCGACCCTGCTCGACGACCGGCTGCGCAGCGTGACGCTGGTCGGTCCCGGCGGCTTCCGGATGCGCCGCGCGCCGCGCGGCGAGCTGCGGCGCCTGACCATGGACATGGCGCCGGTGGAGCTGGTCGAACAGGCCCGTCGCAATCTCGAATCCCTGATGGTGCACGATCCCGCGTCGCTCGACGGCGTCGGCATCCACATGCAGATTCTCAACAGCACGCGAGCGAAGACCAACAGCCGGTCGATGTCCAAGGCCGGCGTCCTGAGCGACTGCCTGCCCAACATCCGTCACCGGCTGGGCGCCATCTGGGGCGCCTACGATTCGACCGCGCACCCCTACTGGGAGGAGCGCGAGGTCGCCTTGCGTGCCCACCAGCCCGACATCGACCTGCGCTACATCGCCGACGGCGGCCACTGGATCGCCTACGAGAAGGCCGAGGAATTCAACGCGATGCTGCTCGACATGCTGGCCCGCCTGCCGGCCTGACAATCACCGGGGAGACACGACCATGAAGATTTCGCTCGAGGGGCGCGTCGCGCTCGTGACCGGCGGCAGCCGCGGCATCGGCCGCGCCATTGCGATAGCCTTGGCCGAGTCCGGCGCCGACGTCGCGGTGAACTACCGCCGCGACGAGGAAGCCGCCCGCGAGACGGTGGCGGCGATCGAGGCGCTGGGCCGCAGGGCGAAGGCCTATTCGGCGTCGGTCGAGGTCTACGAGGAAGACGAGCGCATGGTCGCCGAGGTGATCCGCGATTTCGGCTCGATCGGCATTCTCGTGAACAACGCCGGCATCGCCTCGCGCGGCAAGTCGGTGGCCGACACCGATCCCGGCGAGCTGGAGCGGGTGTTGCGGGTGCACGCGATGGCGCCGCACTTCCTGTCGCGGCTGGTGCTGCCGCACATGCGCAAGGAAAAGCGCGGCGACATCGTCATGATCTCGAGCGTCGCGACGCTCAGCTTCGCCGCCAACGGCGCGCCCTACAGCATGGGCAAGGCCGCCCTCGAGGCGCTGGCCATGACCTTGGCCAAGGAAGAGCGCAAGCACGGCATCCGCACCAACGTGGTGGGGCCGGGCCTGACCGACACCGACATGGGTCGTCGTCTCAACACTGCGCGCACCGGCATCAAGGACATCCACGAACTCGATGCGTCGGCGCCGTTCGGGCACATCTGCAGTCCCGAGGAAGTGGCGGCGGCCGTGGTCTATCTGGCGTCGGACGCCAATCCCTACGCCAACGGCCAGAAGCTCTACATCAACGGCGGCGGCGCCTGAGTCGTCGTTCCCGATTTTCCACCGGAGTCCAGCGCATGCGCCAGCCCATCTCTTTCCATAGCGAGGGCGTGAAGCTCGACGGCGACCTGTTCCTGCCCGACGATCTGAAGCCGGGCGAGAAGCGGGCCGGCGTGGTGCTCTGTCACGGCTATACCGGCGTGAAGGATCTCTACCTGCCCGACAACGCCGCCGAGCTGAACCGGATCGGTTACGTCGTGCTGACCTTCGACTACAAGGGCTGGGGCAAGAGCGAGGGATCGCGCAGCCGGCTGGCGCCCTTCAGCCGGGTCGCCGACGTCCAGGCCGCGATCACGTTCCTGGGGCTCCAGCCGCAATGCGACAAGAGCCGGATCGGCATCTACGGCACCAGTTATGGCTGCGCGACGGTCGTCTTCACCGCCGCCATCGACGAGCGCGTGAAATGCACGGTCGGCGTGGTCGGGATGGGTCACGGTGGCCGCTGGATGCGCAGCGTGCGGCGGCCCGACGAATGGGTCGATCTGCTCGAACGCTCGGAGAAGGACCGCGAGGCGCGCGTGCTCACGGGCCAATCCGAATTCGTCGCCCGCGAGGAAATCCTGCTGCCCGATCGCCAGTCGGCGGGGCTGGCGGCCAAGGCGAGGGCGGGCAACCCCAACGCGGTTGGCAAGATTCCGCTCGAATACATCGACGAGACGCTGTCGTTCCATCCCGAATGGGTGGTCGACAAGATCTCGCCGCGACCGCTGCTGCTGATCGCCGGCGGCGACGATCGGCTGGTGCCGCCGGAGGATTGCCGGTCGCTGTTCGACAAGGCGCTGGAGCCCAAAAAGCTCGTGGTGCTACCCGGCGTCGGCCACTACGAGGTCTATCTGAAGCCCGCCTTCGACGACGTCATGCGCGAGACCAACGCCTGGTTCCGCCAGCACATGCCGGCGCGCTGAGGCACGGGCGCGGAGGATATCGGATGCGTTTTGGCCTGTTCGGCGGCGCCCGCACCAAACGCGGCGCCGGCCCCGACGACAGTCACGGCTATGCCGGCTTCATCGACTACGTGATCGAGGCCGAAAAGCTCGGCTACGACAGCGTTTTCCTCGTCGAGCATCACTTCACCGGCCAGGGCCAGATCTCGGCCTCGATGACGCTGCTGGCGTATCTCGCGGCGAAGACGCGGACGATCCGGCTCGGCACCGCCGTGGTGGTGCTGCCGTGGCACAATCCGGTGCTGGTGGCCGAGCAAGCCGCGACCCTCGACGTGCTGTCGGGCGGCCGGCTGGAACTGGGCGTCGGCAAGGGCTATCGGGCCGGCGAATTCGCGGGCTTCTGCGTGCCGATGGAGGAGGCCGGCGAGCGCTTCGACGAGGCGATCGAGGTGATCCGCAAGGCGTGGACCAGCCCGGGACGCTTCAGCCACCACGGCAAGCGCTGGACCTACGACGACATCGTGGTCGAGCCCGAACCGTTGCAGCGCCCGCACCCGCCGCTGTGGATGGCGGCCGGCAGCCCGGACTCGATCCGCCGCGCCGCGCGCGAAGGCTACAATCTGCTGCTCGACCAGCTTGGCTCGGTGGCGATCACCATCGACCGCGTCGCGCTGTTCCGCGAGGAATGCCGACGCGCCGGCCGCGCCTTCGATTCCTCGATGGTCGCGGCCGCGCGCGCCTTGCAGATGATCCGCGACGAGAGCGAGCGCGAGGCAGCCATCGCCACCCGCCGGCGCGTCGTCGGCGTCATCGGCGACCTGGCGCGCGGCGGCGAGGCACCGCGCGACGCGGCCGAGGACGACGCGCCGCTGCTGGGTACCGCCGCGGAGATCCGGGCACGCCTCGAACGGCTGCGGGCGGGCGGCATCGAGCGGGTACTGCTGGTCGATCCCAACGCCTCCATCGAGGGCCTGCGCGCCTTCGCCCACGACGTCATGCCGGCCTTCGCCGATACAAGCGCGGCGGCCGACTGAATCCGGTCGCTGGACAGCGGGGCCGCGGCTGGGTGTTGATTTTGCTTGATTCGAGGGGTGCGGACGCGCCTTCCGTCCAGAATCACGCTCCCCCCATCTCCGCTTGACCTGGACACCGCCGCTCGCGCGGTTCGCAATGGTGGCATCGCCGGGCACCCAGGGTAGGCGAAGCAGATTATGCACATAACGGAATCGATAGTTTTTAAATTCTAATGTTGACTTTTCAGTCGGACTCGTTTACTTTCTTTCCATCAATCTGGTTTCGCGCGCCCAAGCCGAGTGGCCCCGCGCCCGCCAGTTCCAGACCCCCATCGACACAACAGCTCTTCCATCGACCCCCGACCGGGCCGGCGTCGCGCCATGCCCGAGGAGAACCGTCATGTCTTCGTCGAACCATGCCGCGGCCACGATCCGGCGCCCGTCGTGTCATGCCGCCACGGTGATCCCGCCGCCACCGGCCAAAAGGCCAGTTCGTTCAACGGGTTAGAATTTTACCCGGACAATATTCGGCCCCACCCAACCCGCCGGCAACCGGACCTCGACGGCAGCCGGCCGTGCTGCTTCCTCTGCCAGGCGCCGCCCTTCCGGTGGGACCAGGCTCGACCTCCGGTCGACCGACGATGCTTTCCGTAGGCTGCATCGAGGCATTCGTCCGGGGACTGGCCGCGCCCTCGCCTCAATGCAGCGCCGCGATGTCGAGCGCCTTGCCGAAGCGGCGCGCGCAGTCGAGCGGGTCGCCGTATTTGCGGTGGCGGGCGGTGTGCTGGGCGGCGGCCAGCGCGATGCGGCCGCGCTGCGGCGCCTTGTTCTTCCCGAAATCCTCCAGCATGCAGAGCGCGATCTCCTGGTTGTGGGGATCGTTGCCGAGCCGGCTGGCGGCCATGGCGAGTGCCCGCACCAGCTTTGCCGGATCGGCGCCGCTGTCGAGATAGGCCTGCGTCCACGCCACCGCCTGCGGCGCGTCGAGCGCGACCGTCGCCACCTCGACCCGCTCGGCGAGTTGATCGGCGTTCATGCCGGCCGCGGCGGCCGGCGCGCCGATATCGACTGCCACCAGATCGCCGGTCAGCTTCTGGTGCCAGGCGGCCTGGTTCAGGTAGGCGGTGGCGAGGTAGAGCAGCTTGAGGCGCTGCGGATGGTCGAAATTGTCCCAGAACCAGCCCAGCGTGTTGCAGTACTCGTAGCAATGCTGCGGCAGTGAAAAGTTGAGGTCGTTGTGGGTGGCGATCACCACTTCGGCCGCACCGACCTGCAACGCATCGAGGATCGAGCGTGGATCCTTGCCGGCTTTCAGCAGGGCGGTGATGTGGTCGAGATAGGCCGGCTCGGGTTGACGCAGCACGACATCGACCACGGCGTCGACTTCCGCGGCCGTCAGCGGCACGCGCTGGCGCAGCATGCGTTGCTCGGTCTCCGTGGTGCCGCTGTAGGGCACGGCGTGGAGCGCCGTGCCATCGAGATAGGTTTGCGTGGCGTTGCAGGCCATTTCGTACAACGAGTACCAGCGCGGGCCGACGGCGATGTCGAGCGCGCCGGCATAGAGCACGTCGTGGGCGTGGTCCCAGCCAATGGCGTCGCCCAGTTCGACCGTGGCGCGGGCGCGGAAGGATTTGTGGCCGGTGGTGTAGGAGCGGTTCTGGAAGGAGCGATCCTGCACGTCGATCAGGCCGGCGAACACCAGCTCGGCCAGCGCGGCGCGCCGGTCGGCGGGGTTGGCCATCAGGCCCTGGAAGACGCGGTAGGCCTCGATCACCTGGCCGCGATGGACATGTGTCATCCAGGTGCCGAGGCGATCTTTCAGCGGACCTTCCAGCGCCAGCGGTGGCTGGTCGGGCCAGTGCAGGACCGGCGCCGGTGGCTTCTCGCCCTCGGGCAACGCGAAGCCGCGCGCGTAGTGGCCGGGCGCCTTCACGACCTTCTGGTTCCAGATGTCGAGGCCGGTCGGGATGTACCAGATGGTCTGGGCCAGCGGCAGGCCCGAGGCGGCACCGGGCAGGATGCGCGACAGATGCAGGGTGGCGCGTGCGCTCAGCAGGCAATGGTCGTTGTTGACGAAGTTCACGTAACCGTCGTCGATCCGCTCGTGGTAGGGCACGTGCGTCCAGGGCGCGTGGATGCGCACCGCCTCGCGCAGCATTTCGGTCGTCGGTCGTTGAGCCTTGAAGAGATCGTAGTAGACGGCACTGGCACCGACCTGGTCGCGGTCGAGAACACGCGCTTCGAGCGCGGCGTAAAGACCGTCGGGACGATGCGCGGGTGCGTCGGCGGACATGGACATGCGATGCCTCCCCAGGGTGGCCGCCGGCCGCTTCGCGGTCGCGGGCGTTGTCGCGAGTATGAACCGACGCCATCGTCGGACAAGCCACGTCGCGTCGATCCGGTCGGCGGCCCGCGTATGGCTGGGTCGTCGCCGACGCCGGCCCGCACGCCCTCGACCGTCCCGAGCCCGCTTCGCCCCCGGCAACCCAGCCGCCCGCCGCGCGTGCTCGACATCGGCTCCGGGAGAGACGAGAGTCGCGGTACCCGTTCGTCCGCGAGTCCAGCCATGGCCCTGACTTTCAAGAAGCTACACCCGCTCTACGGCGTCGAGATCGGTGGCGTCGACGTCACCCGCCCCGTCGACGCGCGCACGTTCGGGCAGATCCGGGCGGCGTTCGAGGAGCACTCCGTCGTGCTGTTCCGCGACCAGCCGATGGATGACACAAAGCAGATCGCCTTCAGCGAATTGTTCGGGCCGCTCGAGATCAGCGGCAGCGCCAATCCCGGTGTCGGCACGCCCTTCGCGCGCCAGTCCAATCTTGACATCAAATCGGGCGAGACGATCCCGGTCGACGACTGGCGGATGATCTACCAGAAGGCCAACTATCTCTGGCACAGCGACTCCTCGTTCAAGCGGGTACCCTCGCTGTGTTCGCTGCTGTCGGGTCGCATCTGCCCGCCCAGCGGCGGCAACACTGAACTCACCTGCATGCGGGCGGGTTACAGGGTGTTGCCCGACTCGCTGAAGAACAAGATCGAGACCCTCGTCGCCGAGCACGCGCTGTCCCATTCGCGCGACCGCGTGGAGCCCGGCATCCTGTCGGCGGCGCAGAAGGCGGAGTTGCCGGCGGTCCGCCAGGGCATGGTCAGGGTCAACCCGATCAATTTTCGCAAGGCGCTCTATGTCGGCGCCCACGCCGGCGCCATCGAGGGCTGGAACCAGGACGACGGGCGCGGCCTGATCGACGAGCTGATCGAGCGCGCCACCATCGAGGACCACCGCATCAGCCACGCCTGGCGCGAAGGCGATATCATCGTGTGGGACAACCGTGCCGTGGTGCATCGCGCCACCGCCTACGACACGGTGAAGCACAAGCGCCTGATGCAGCGCACCACGGTCGGCGGCAACGAGTCGACGCTGCCGCGGTGACCGGCGCTTCACCGGCCGCGACGGCGACGGTCGACGTCCAGGACGGACTACCGACGCCGCGTCGCTACTGGGCGGTGGCGGCCATCACCATCGGTCTCGCCACGTCCGTCGTCAGCACCGCCATCGCCAACATCGCGCTGCCGACCATCGCGCGCGACCTGAACATCTCCGCCGCCGCGTCGGTCTGGATCGTCAATGCCTACCAGATCGCGGTCATGGTCTCGCTGCTGCCCATCGCGGCGCTCGGCGACGTGATCGGCTACCGCACCGTCTATCGCGGCGGTCTCGTGGTGTTCGCGCTGGCCTCGCTGGTCTGTGCCCTGACCGGAGACCTGGCGACGCTCTGCATCGCGCGCGCCGGCCAGGGCGTCGGGGCGGCCGGCATCATGAGCATCCAGCCCGCCCTGGTGCGCCTGATCTATCCGCGCGCCAATCTCGGCCGCGGGCTCGGCTTCAACGGCATGGTGGTGGCCTTTTGCCTCGCGATGGGCCCCTCGATGGGTGCCGCCATCATGTCGGTGGCGTCGTGGCCGTGGCTGTTCGCCGCCACCACGCCGCTGTCGCTGCTGGCGCTTGCCCTGTCGTGGCGCACCCTGCCGCGCTCGAACCCGGCGCTGCGGACCTTCGACATCCCCAGCGCCATTCTCAGCGGCGCCACCTTCGGCCTGCTGATTCTCGGCATCGACGGCTTCGCGCACCATCATCCCGGCTGGATGATCGCGCTGGAGTTCGCCGCCACGGCCGTGCTCGGCACGCTTTTCGTGCGCCGCCAGAAACGGCTGCCGGCACCCTTGCTGCCGCTCGATCTCTTCAAGCGACCGGTGTTCGCGCTCTCCATCGTGTCCTCGACCTGCACTTTCACCGCCCAGGGACTGGCGTTCGTTTCGCTGCCGTTCTTTTTCCAGAGCGTGCTCGGGCGATCCCAGGTCGACACCGGCCTGCTGCTGACGGCCTGGCCGCTCGCCATCGCGGTGACGGCGCCGGTCTCGGGCCGGCTGTCGGACCGAATTCCCGCCGGCGTGCTGGGCGGCATTGGCCTCGCCTCGCTCGGCACCGGCATGCTGTTGCTGGCCTTCCTGCCCGCCAATCCCGGCGACTGGACCATCGTCTGGCGGCTGGCGATGTGCGGTTTCGGCTTCTCGATGTTCTCGGCCCCCAACAATCGTCTGGTGATGAACAGCGTGCCGCGCGAGCGCAGCGGCTCGGCCGGCGGGATCATCGCCACCGCCCGGGTGCTGGGCCAGACCATCGGGGCGGCCCTGGTGGCGCTGGTGTTCACCCTGTTCGCCTTCGAGACCGGCGGTGCGGCCGCCGCCCGGGCCGCGAGTGCCGCCCTGTTCGTGGGCGCCTGCTTCGCGATCACCGCCTGGATGACCAGCAGTTTGCGGCTGGTGTGGCGGGGCAACGCGATGAAGGCTTGAACAACATGATGACACGTCCCCTGCTTGTCGTCCGATCTCTCATGCGTAGTCGTTGGGCCACACTGTCGCTCAAGACGTGGCATGCGCTCATCGTGGCGGTCGTCGCTGCCGTTCTTGTCGTCGCACTCGCGAGCAATCGACATACGATCTCCGATCCCGACGGCACGCTGCTTGTCGCACAAGCCATCGTCGATCACCGCACCGTGCAGCTCGATGTCTACGAACCAGACCTGTCGAAGCGCTTACTCTATCAGATTCACAGGAAGAACGACCACACGTAGCACTACTTTCCCATCGGAACTTCGCTAGCCAGCCTGCCGTTCGTCGCAATCGCGCGTCGATTCGGCTTCGACGCGGCCCATGACGAAGGTACGCTACAGATCGTCCTGTGTGGCCTGATCGCGGCACTGACCATGCTGGTGTCGTTTGCAATCGCGCGGCAATTCCTCGCGCCGGGATGGGCACTGTGTCTCGCGATGGTCTTCTGGTTCGGCACATCGCTTGCCAGCACCGGCGGGACTGCCTTATGGTCACACAACACCGCGACATTGCTCGCCGCGACGGCGATCTGGTTGAGTCTGAGGGCGTGCTTCGCTGGCGCCTTCCAAGCTTGGCCGCTGATCGCGCTGACGTTGTTTCTGGCGTACTTGTGCCGACCGACGCTGCTCCTGTTATCGCCGCTTCTGTTGGCGGCCATTGTCTTGTTCGACTGGAAAACTGCACTCAGGACCATGTTGCTTGATGCTGGTCTGTTGCTTCTGTTCGTTCTGTGGTCGCTGCACGAATTTGGTCAAATGCTGCCCGACTACTATCTGCCCAAGAGATTGTCGAGCGAGGATCCATGGCTCGCTGTCTACGGTAATCTGCTGAGTCCGGCACGCGGGCTACTGGTCTATTCGCCGTTTCTTGCAGTCGGACTCGCGTTTCTCGTCGGCTTTCGCGCGTCCTCGCGCCGGCACTGGCTGGTCCTGTCGATCGGTCTGGCGTGGCCCGCCGTTCACCTCGTGGCGATCTCGCGCTTTCCGCACTGGTGGGGCGGCCATTCGTTCGGATCCAGGCTGACGATGGATATTCTGCCGGGGCTTCTGGTGCTGGTCGCGGCCAGCTGGGCCGAACTCCGATTTCGCCGGATCGCAGCCTGCGCTCTGGCACCGCTGATCGCGTTTAGCGTATTCGTCCATTCTTACCAAGGGCTCTACAATGTCTTCGTGACGCGATGGAATGGCGAACCAGACATCGACCTGTTTCCGGTCTATCTCTTCGACTGGAAGTATCCACAGTTTCTGCACGGCGAGCACAGGCACCTGCGCCGCTTGGCGGAATTTCATGCCACCCGCGTGGCGTCGCTGGTGCCTGGCGACCATGTCGGCCCGACGTCCACCCATCTGGCCTTCGTGGATTGGTCGGAGCCGATTTCCGGGCGCCGCACGTCGAAGGCGCTTCACCCCTGGATTCTGTTCAAGGTCGACGACGCCACGATGTTCCGGGGTGGTCTGACCATTTGGCTGTCGGCGGACGAACCGCATGCCGTCGCATTGCAACTCAACGACCGCACTCTCGGGGTCTTCGCTGTCGGTCGGGATGTCACGCCTATATCGGTGCCGGAGAACGGCCTTCCAATCCACCACGGCATCAATGTGCTTCAGCTCCGCCGTCTGGACGGAATGGGTTCGGGCTCGCGCGCGTTTGGAAGCGGTTCGATCAGGTTCAACAGCATCGCGCTCGAGTGACGCCGCGATGAAGGCTTGAACCGGCCCGCCACTTCCCCGAGACTCCGCGCCGCGAGACATTCCGGAGGACGGCGTCGATGGACCCACGCCAGGTGAAAACCGCGGCCGACGCGCGCAAGATCGTGCGCGAGCGCGGCCTGACGCACGTCAAGATCGGCGTCCACGACGTCGACGGGATCCTGCGCGGCAAGTACGTCCACGTCGACAAGTTCGACAGCGCGCTCGATGGCGGTCTCGGCTTCTGCGACGTGGTGCTGGGCTGGGATTCCAACGACCAGCTCTACGACAACGTCGCCTACACCGGCTGGCACACTGCCTATCCCGACGCGCCGGTGCGGATCGTGCCCTCGACCTGCCGCGAGATCGCGACCGAGCCCGGCAATCTCCTGTTCCTGTGCGAGTTCGCCGAGAAGGCCGAGGCGATCTGCCCGCGCGGCACGCTGCGCCGGGTGCTCGATCGTGGCAAGGCGATGGGTTTCGACGCCATGTGCGGCTTCGAATACGAGTTCTTCGTGTTCGCCGAGACGCCCCATTCGCTGCGCGAGAAGGGCTATCGCAACCTGAAGCCGGTCTCGCCGGGCTTTTTCGGCTATTCGGTGCTGCGCAACTCCGTGATGTCGGACTGGTACCACGACCTGCTCAAGATGGCCGAGACGATGGATTGCGGCATCGAGGGGCTGCACACCGAGACCGGTGCCGGCGTCATGGAAGCCGCCTTGCGGGTCTCCGGAGCGCTGGAGGCGGCCGACCGGGCCGCGTTGTTCAAACTGTTCACCAAGGTGCTGGCGCAGAAACGCGACTGGATCGCGACCTTCATGGCCAAATGGTCGAAGGACTGGCCCGGCTGCGGCGGCCACATCCACATGTCGCTGTGGAAGGCGGGCAAGAACGAGTCGGCGTTCCACGACGACAAGGGCGCCCATCGCATGAGCGACACGATGCGCCATTTCGTGGCCGGCCAGCAGCGGCTGATGCCCGAAATCCTGGCGATGATTGCGCCGACCGTGAATTCCTACCGCCGCCTGATTCCGGGCTTCTGGGCGCCGACCTCGGCGACATGGGGCGTCGAGAACCGCACGACGGCACTGCGCGTCATTCCGGGCTCGAAGAAATCGACGCGGGTGGAGTTCCGGGTCGCCGCCGCCGACGCCAATCCCTATCTCGCGCTGGCCGCCGCCATCGGCTCGGGTCTCTACGGCATCGAACACAAGATGGAGCCGACCGAACCGATCACGGGCAATTCCTACGACAAGAAGCATCCCGCGAAATCGCAGCTGCCGCGCACCCTGATGGAAGCGTCCGAGCGGCTGCATGCCTCCAAAGCCGCCCGCGAGCTGTTCGGCGATGCCTTCGTGGAACACTACGCCGCCAGCCGGAACTGGGAGGAGCGCGAGTTCCGCAAGGCCATCACGGACTGGGAACTCGACCGCTACATGGAAATCATCTGATGTCGACGATCCGCGTGATCTCGCCGGTCGATGGCCGCGTCTACGCCGAACGGGGACTGGCTGGCGGCGACCGCATTGCCGCGACCCTGGCCGCCGCCGTGAAGGCGCAACGGACGTGGCGCGGCGTGCCGGTCGCCGAGCGCTGCACCCTCGTCGGCCGCTTCGTCGACGCGATGGTCGCGCACAAGGACAAGCTCGGCCAGGAGCTGAGCTGGCAGATGGGCCGGCCGATCCGCTACACGCCGAACGAAATCGGCGGCGGCCTGCGGGAGCGCTCGCTGGCGATGGCCGCCATGGCATCCGAGGCGCTGGCCGACCTGCCCGTCGGCGAGCGCGCCGGCTTCACCCGCTTCATCCGCCGCGAGCCGCTCGGCGTCGTGTTCGTCGTGGCACCGTGGAACTACCCCTATCTCACGGCCGTCAACGCCATCGTGCCGGCGCTGCTGGCGGGCAACGCGGTGATCGTCAAGCATTCGGCGCAAACGCCGCTGGTCGCCGAGGCCTTCGCGGCGGGCTTCGAGGCCGCGGGCCTGCCGACCGGCCTGTTCCAGGTCCTGCACCTCTCGCACGCCGACACCGAACGCCTGATCGCGGCACCCGAGGTCGATTTCGTCGCCTTCACCGGCTCCGTCGAGGGTGGCCACGCCGTGCAGCGCGCCGCCGCCGGCCGGTTCATCGGGGCGGGGCTCGAACTCGGCGGCAAGGATCCCGCCTACGTGCGCGCCGACGCCGATCTCGACCACGCGATCGAAAACCTGGTCGACGGCGCCTTCTTCAATTCCGGCCAGAGCTGCTGCGGCATCGAACGCATTTACGTCCACGAGTCCCTCTACGAAAAGTTCGTGGAGGGCGCCGTGGCGCTAACCAACACATACATCCTCGGCGATCCGCTGAAGCCAGAAACGACGCTGGGGCCGATGGTGCGCGCCGCCGCCGCCGATTTCGTGCGCGACCAGACCGCCGAGGCAATCGGCCAGGGCGCGCGCGGCCTGATCGATCCGAAGCGCTTTGGCGGGGAGAAGCGCGGCTCGCCCTATCTGGCGCCGCAAATTCTGGTCAACGTCGACCATTCGATGCGCGTCATGTCCGAGGAGTCCTTCGGCCCCGTGGTCGGCATCGTAAAGGTGGCTTCCGACGCCGAGGCGATACAGCTGATGAACGACAGCCGCTACGGTCTGACGGCGGCGATCTGGACCCGCGACGAGGCCGCCGCCATCGCCATCGGCGACCAGGTCGAGACCGGCACCTGGTTCATGAACCGCTGCGACTATCTCGATCCGGAACTGGCCTGGACCGGCGTCAAGGAGTCCGGTCGCGGCTGCACGCTCTCGCGGCTCGGTTTCGACCATCTGACGCGACCTAAATCGTTCCATCTGCGCGCCGCCGGCTGAGCGGCCATCGGGAGTCCTCGTTTCATGTCCATCCCCCTCGTCGGCAACTGGGGCTTTCCGACGTCGATCCGGTTCGGCGCCGGCCGCGTGCGCGAGTTGCCCGACGCCTGCAAGGCGGTTGGTCTGAAGCGGCCGCTGCTGGTCACCGATCCCGGCCTTGCGCGCCTGCCGATGATCGCCGAGGCCGTGAAAACGCTGAACGCCGCGGGCATTCCCGTCGCCGTCTTCAGCGACCTCAAGCCCAATCCGGTGGCGCGCAACGTCGAGGCCGGCGTGCGGCTGCTGCGCGCGGGCGGCCACGACGGCGTCATCGCCTGGGGCGGCGGCAGCGGCATCGACACCGCCAAAGCCATCGCCTTCATGGCCGGCCAGAAACGCCCGATGTGGGACTTCGAGGATGTCGGCGACTGGTGGACGCGCGCCGATCCGGCCGGCATCCTGCCCTCGGTGGCGGTGCCGACCACGGCAGGCACCGGCTCCGAGACCGGCCGCGCCTCGGTCATCACCCACGAGGAAAGCCACACCAAGAAGGTCATCTTCCATCCGAAGATGATGCCCTCGGTGGTGATCGCCGACCCCGAACTGACGGTCGGCCTGCCCGCCCATCTGACGGCGGCGACCGGCATGGACGCCTTCGTGCATTGTCTCGAAGCCTACTGCGCGCCGACATACCATCCCTACGCCGAGGGCATCGCGGTCGAGGGCATGCGGCTGGTCAAGGAAGCCTTGGTCCGGGCCGTCAGGAACGGCGCCGACATCGAGGCGCGGGCAATGATGTTGTCGGCCTCGCAGATGGGCTCGACGGCATTCCAGAAGGGCCTCGGCGCGGTCCATTCGCTGTCGCATCCCGTCGGCGCCGTGCTCGACACCCATCACGGCCTGACCAACGCGGTGGCGCTGCCCTACGT
The DNA here is from genome assembly GCA_945878895.1 of Caenispirillum bisanense. Taxonomy (GTDB): domain Bacteria; phylum Pseudomonadota; class Alphaproteobacteria; order Reyranellales; family Reyranellaceae; genus CAMDVZ01. The sequence continues at coordinate 15,591 of CAMDVZ010000028.1, forward strand.
TCTGGCCTTCAACCGCCCCGCCATCGAGGACAAGATCGCGCGCCTGTCGCGCTGGCTTGGTCTCGCCAGGCCGGACTTCGACGGTTTCATGGCCTGGTGCCTCGACCTGCGTCGCGAGGTCGGCATACCGGACACGCTGGCCGACATCGGCGTGCGGCCCGAACACATCGACCGCTTCGCCGAAATGGCCGCCGTCGATCCCACCGCCGGCGGCAACCCGGTCAAGGCCGGCGTGCCGGAAATGAAGCGCATGTACGAAGCCGCCGTGGCGGGGCGGTTGTAAGACGTGGCGGCCACGGGTGGCATCGGAGCGGAAGCACGCGTCGCGAGGCTCGCACAGCTTGGAGTCGATTCCCCGGCCAATGCGCGCGCGGATCGCCGCAACGTCGCCATGTCCTCCCTCGCACAAGCGCAGGAGCAGGCACACATCGCCGGGCATCGCAAACTTGCCGTCCCGAGCGTCAATTTTGTCATCCTGAGCGTAGCGAGGGATCCCGCCGTTGCGTTTCGACCGCCGCGCGGCTGGAACGGCGAGATCCTTTGCGACGCTCGGGATGACATGAAAGGTCCGTCACCATCGCGTGCCAGGCTCCACGCATGCCCACGCGCCGGGGCGAGGGACGCCGTGACGGTGCGTTCGCCCCGACTCGCCGGCCGGCCGACCAACCGTTCTCGCCACTAGAGATCACCCCGACAACAGGACTCCCCCGCATGTCGTCCGGCTTTCCCTCCCACGCCCGCGCCGTGATCATCGGCGGCGGCATCGTCGGCTGTTCCGTCGCCTATCACCTGGCCAAGGCCGGCTGGAAGGACATCGTCCTGCTCGAACAGGGGCGGTTGACCGGCGGCACGACGTGGCACGCGGCCGGCCTCGTGGGCCAGCTGCGCGGCTACGCGAACATGACTCGCCTGATCCGCTACAGCACCGATCTCTACTCGAAACTTGAGGACGAGACCGGCCTAGCGACCGGCTGGAAGCAGTGCGGCAGTCTGACGGTGGCGCGCACGCCCGAGCGCATGACCTTGCTGCGGCGCGTGGCGGCGATGGCGCAGGCGCAAGGGGTGGCGTGCGAGCCGCTGACGGCGAAGGAGGCCGGCGACAAATATCCCGTCATGCGGACCGACGATCTGGTCGGCGCGGTGTGGCTGCCGGGCGACGGCAAGGCCAACCCGACCGACATCACCCAGGCATTGGCGAAAGGCGCGCGCAATCGCGGCGTGCGGATATTCGAGAAGACGCAGGTGACCGCCGTGACCACGCTCGATGGCCGCGCCACCGGCGTGAAGACGACGCAGGGGCCGATCGCCGCCGACGTCGTCGTCAATTGCGGCGGCCAGTGGGCGCGCCAGGTCGGTCGCCTGTGCGGCGTGACGGTGCCACTGTACTCGTGCGAGCACATGTACATCGTCACCGAGAAGATGGAGGGCATCCCGCGTGACCTGCCGGTCATGCGCGATCCCGACGGCTACATCTATTTCAAGGAAGAAGTCGGCGGCCTGCTGATGGGTGGCTTCGAGCCCCAGGCCAAGCCGTGGAACAAGGACGTCGTTCCCGACGATTTCGAGTTCGGGATGCTGCCCGACGACTGGGACCAGTTCCAGATCCTGATGGACAACGCGCTGATCCGCGTGCCCGCGCTCGCCACCGCCGGCATCAAGACCTTCATGAACGGGCCCGAAAGCTTCACGCCCGACAGCAACTACATCCTGGGCGAAGCGCCGGAGCTACGCGGCTTCTATGTCGGCGCCGGCTTCAATTCGATGGGCATCGCCAGCGCCGGCGGGGCGGGCATGGCGCTGGCGGAATGGATCGTCAACGACGGCCCGACGCTCGATCTGTGGCCGGTCGACATCCGCCGCTTTGCCGGCTTCAACGGCAACGACACCTGGCTGCGCTCGCGCGTCGCGGAGACGCTGGGCCTGCATTACGTCATGCCTTGGCCCTACCGCGAGTTCGAGACGGCGCGGCCGTTCCGCCGTTCGCCACTCTACGACCGTCTCAAGGACAAAGGTGCGTGGTTCGGCAACAAGATGGGCTGGGAGCGGCCGAACTGGTTCGCCGGCGCGGGCGTCGTCCCCGAGATGGAATACGGCTGGGGCCGCACCAACTGGTTCCCCCGCGCCGAAGCCGAGCATCGGGCGGCCCGCGAGGCCGTTGCGCTGTTCGACCAGACCTCGTTCTCGAAGTTCATGGTCCAGGGCCGCGACGCCGAGGCGACGCTGCAACGGCTCTGCGCCAACGACATCGCCGCGGCCCCGGGCAACACGGTCTACACGGCGCTGCTGAACGAGCGCGGTGGCTTCGAGAGCGACCTGACGATCGCGCGACTGGGCCGCGACAAGTTCATGGTCGTGACCGGGACCGCGCAGACCACGCGCGACGCCGACTGGATCTCGCGGCACATCGAGGAGCGCGCGCGCACGACGCTGACCGACGTTACGTCCGCCTGGGCGGTGTTGTCGGTGATGGGGCCGCGCAGCCGCGAGCTGTTGCAGCGCGTGTCGAACGCCAACCTCGCCAACGATGCGTTTCCGTTCGGCGCCATCCGCGAGATCGGCGTCGGCTTCGCCACGGTGTTGGCGTCGCGCCGCACCTATGTCGGCGAGCTGGGCTGGGAACTCTACGTACCGACCGAGTTCGCGGCCACCGTCTACGACACGCTGTTCGAGGCCGGCGCCGGACTTGGCCTGCGCGACGCCGGCTACTACGCGCTCGAATCGCTGCGCATGGAAAAAGCCTATCGCGCCTGGGGCCGCGAACTGACGCCGGACCATACGCCGTGGGAAGCCGGCCTCGGCTTCGCGGTGAAGCTCGACAAGGCAGGCGGCTTCGTCGGGCGCGACGCGCTGGTCGCGACGAAGGCGCAGCCCTTGAAGCGGCGGCTGGTGTCGCTGGTGCTGGCCGACGGCGAACCGCTGGCGTGGGGCGGCGAGGCGATCCTGCGCGATGGCATGCCGGTCGGCGACACGACGTCGGCCGCTTACGGCCACACGGTCGGCGCGTCGGTGGCGCTGGGTTACGCCAACCGCCCCGATGGAGCGGTCGATGCGGCGTGGCTGCAAGCGGGGCGCTGGGAGATCGATCTCGCGGGCGCGCGGGTGCCGGCGACGGCGTCGTTCGGCTGTGCGTACGATCCCAAGGGCGCGCGGATCAGGACGTAGTTTCGGCCGCGCGCAGGCGGGTGTCGCTGAGTTCGCCGGCTGCCTCGAGGATGGGGTAGGCGACCGACGTCAGGTGGCCGTTGATGCGCTTGAGGTCGCGCACCACGTCCATGTGGATCGAGCTGGTCTCGATCGACTGCGCCCGGCCCTCGCGCAGGCGCGCGAAGTGGCTGTCGGTGGCCTTCATTTCCGCTTCGCGCAACGCGGTCTTCTCGCCAAGCAGGCGGCGGGCGAGCGCGATGTCGCGGGTGGTGAAGACGTTCAGCGCCAGGCGCAGGTTTTCCATCACGCGGGCGTGGAAAGCCTTCAGCTCGGCGAGGCCTTCGGGCGAGAAGGCGTAGCGGTTGCGGATTTTCTTGCTCGCCAGTTCCATCAGGTTCTTGTCGACGATGTCGCCGACATGTTCGAGGTTGGTGGTGAAGGTCAGGATCTCGACGTAGCGGCGGCTTTCCTCCTCGCTCAGTTCGCGGCGCGAGGCCTGGATCAGGTAGAGCTTGATCGCCTCGTGCAGGCGGTCGACGGCGTCGTCGGCCTGTTCGACCAGGCGGACCTCTTTCTGGTCGTTGCTTTCGAACACCGCCATGGCGCGGCGCAGCATGTCCTCGACCCGGTCGCCGAGATTGAGCGTCTCGCGGGCGGCGCAGGCGAGCGCCTCGGCCGGCGCGTCGAGCACGTTGGCGTCGAGATGGCGGGGCCGGCCGGGGTCCTCGGCGCGCGGCGGGGTCGGCAGGATCGCCACGCAGGCGCGCGCGACCAGATCGACGAAGGGCAGGAACACGATCGCGACGGCGACGTTGAAGGCAGTATGGAAGTTGATCACGATCCGCGCCGGCGCCGGGTTGATCGTGCCGAGCCAGGCGACGAAGATCGCGGCGAACGGCACGATGCAAAGCCCCACCGCGCTCCGCATGACGAGATTTCCCAGCGGCACCCGGCGCGCGTCCGGCTCGGCGCCGGATTGCGCCATCCAGGCCGCCAGCGCGCCGCCGATGTTGGCACCGACAACCAGCGCCAGGCCGAGTTTCGGTTCGACCAGACCGCCGGCCGCGAAGGCCATCACGAGCAGCACGATCGACAGGCTGGAATGCACCAGCCAGGTGGCGCCAACGGCGACCAGCACCGCCAGCACCGTTTCGCCGCCCAGCGCCGCCAGGATCGCGGCGAAGGTCGGCGACTGCTTGAGCGGCGCCGTCGCGGTGCCGAGCAAGCGCAACGACAGCAGCATCAGCCCCAGCCCGATCGCCACCCGCGCGAGGTGACGCGACCGGTCGGAGTCATACCAAGCTGCCTAAGCACTGACACACGCCCCGAGTCGCGTAGCGATTGAACAGTGAAGCTGTGATGGGTACATCGACTTGGCGTTCACCCGATTCGGGAGGGGGCCGAGAGTCCGGAACTCTGCCGCTTGGTATCACTCGACAGGAATGTCACCACGCCCGCGGCGAGCAGCAGCGGCGACAGCCAGCCGAGATCGAGCGACAGCACCTGGGCGGCGACCGTGGTGCCGACGTCGGCGCCCAGCATGACGGCGAGCGCGATGGGCAGCGAGATCAGGCCGCGGCCGGCGAACGAGGACAGCAGCAGCGCCGTCGCCGTGCTGCTCTGGAGCACGCCGGTCACCGCGAGGCCGCCCGCGAAGGCGCTGAACCGGTTGCGCGAACAGGCCGCGATGGCGCGCCGCAGGCTGGCCCCGAACGCCCGCGTCAGGCCGGTGCGCACCATGCGCACGCCCCACAGCAGCAAGGCGACGCTGCCGGCGACGTTGAGGACGATGTCGGCTCCGGTCATGGCCGCCTGACGGTGGTGTTCGCGATGGCAACGGGGTCGGAATCATACGCGTCGACGCGGCAATGTGTAAGTTTTGTTACGGTCGATGCCTTACCACCCATCATTTTTCCAAGCTGCCCAGAGTGGTGGTGGCGGGACGAGGCGCTGAAGGCAGAACTGGATGCGCCGCAGACCGCGCTTGAACCACGAGGTCAGGCTGCGCGCGACGTTCCTGCGTTGCGCGCTCGGCTCTTTTT
>CAMDVZ010000029.1 GCA_945878895.1 Caenispirillum bisanense
TGGTCGCCCAGCAGGTGCCGTTCAACGCCATCTTCCTGTTGTCCGACCCGGTGCAGAAGTGGCGGCTGTTCGCCAATTTCGTGCTCTATTTCCTGCCCTTCCTGTGCGGCGCCTTCTATCTCGGCATTGTGTTCCTGAAGGCGCAGAAGACATTCAGTCGCGTCTATTTCGCCGATCTTGCCGGATCGGGCATCTGTGGCCTGATGTTCCTGCTGTCGATGTACGCCCTGAAGCCGGCCGACCTCGTGATCGCGCCGCTCGCGTTGTGGCTGGCGGGCGCGGTGCTCTGGTTCGTGGCGGTGTCGGACAAGCGCGGGGTGGTGCTGACGGTCGTCGCCGCGGCCGGCTCGCTGGCCGCCCACCTGTTCCTGCCCGCGGCGCTCGACATCGAGAAGCTGGCGGTGTCGGACTACAAGGGTGTCTCCTACGCCCGCAAATTCCCCGACAACAAGCGCGTCTACGAAAGCGCGACGCCGTTTGGCTATCTCGAGGTCTATTCGAGCTCCTATCTGCACTTCGCGCCGGGCCTGTCCGACAACGCCGGCTTCAACCTGCCGAAAATGCCGTCGAACGCCTATCTGGGGCTCTATATCGACAGCGAAGGTCCTTCCGGCATCATCCGCAAGCTGCCCGACGCGGAGATTGGCTACTTCCGCTATCTCTCGATGTTCTACCCCTATGCGCTGAAGCAGGGGGGCGACACCTTCGTGGTGCAGTTCGGCGGCGGCCTGTCGACGGCGGTGGCGCTGCGCAACTCGAAATCCGTGACGGTCGCGGAAGGCAATCCGGCGGTGCTGACGGCGTTCCGCGAAGACAAGGGCCTGCGCGAGTTCACCAGCGACATCCTGAACGATCCCAAGGTCAAGGTGATCGACTACGACGGCCGTCTGTACGTCGCTGCGACGAAGGACCGCTACGACACGATCGACCTGGCGCTGGCCGATTCGGCGGGCCTGTCCTCGCCCGGCGGCTTCTCGATCGTCGAGAAGTTCAGCTACACGCGCGAGGCGATGCGCGCCTACATGCGGGCGCTGAAGCCCGACGGCGTGCTGGCGGTCACCCTGTGGAACAAGGAAGAGCCGCCGAAGTCGGTGCTGAAACTCTATGCCACGATGGCCGCGGCGGCGCGCGAGGTCGACGGGCCGAAGATCGCCGACCGGTTCTTCGTCGCCTCGAGCTACCTCTCGACCGTCACCGTTCTCTACAAGCGCGATGGCTTCGGCGCCGCCGACATCGCGAAGCTGCGCGCCCACACCAAGGCGATGTCGTTCGACGAAATCTATTTCCCCGGCTACGTGTTCGATGGCTCCGACAGCGAGGAGATCCTGAAGGACTACTACAACCAGATCCTCGGCGACGTCGGGACGCAGGACCCGACCGGACCAGGCGCGTCCGACCCGGCCAAGCCCGACGCCGGGCCGACCGCGACGCCGACGGATGCCGCCGGGGTGCCGAAGCTGCCGGCCACCACGCTGGGGCGGCTGGCATGGAACGCGCTGGTCAACGGCGGCTGGGAGAAAGTCGCCGACGCCTACGTGTTCGACACCCGCATCCTGACCAACCACCAGCCCTATTTCGCGGCCTACATCAAGGTGAAGGACCTGTTTGCGATCACCGACCGGCTCGAGGTGGTGCAGGACGAGTGGGGCTATTTGCTGTTGTGGGCGACGCTGGCGATCGCGGCCATCGCCGCGCTCTCCCTGGTGCTGTTCCCGGTCGCGTTCGGCTGGCGCACGATCTTCAGCCGCTACCCGGGCAAGTTCGGCACCATGGTGTACTTCCTGTGCCTGGGGCTGGGCTACATCATCGTCGAGGTCGGCATGATCAGCCACTTCATGCTGGCGCTGTCGAACGCGACGGTATCGGCCTCGGTGCTGATCACCGGCATGCTGGTGTTCTCGGGCTGGGGCAGCTTCGTGTCGGAGCGCTATCTCGACCGCTGTCGTACCGTGATGCCGAAGGTGTTCCTGGCGATCTTCGCGATCCTCGCCTTCTACGCCTTCTTCATCGACCTCGCGCTCGACGCCATCGGCTCGTGGCCCTACCTGCTGCGCATCGTCGCCTGTCTGGCGCTGATCTTCCCGCCGGCCTTCCTGATGGGCTTCCCGATGCCGACCGCCATGACGCTGCTGGGCCGTCTCGGCAAGGACCACATGTTCCTGTGGGCATGGGGAATCAACGGCAGCTTCTCGGTGTTGGGCGCCGCCCTGGTGCCGATCGTGTCGACCTCGTTCGGCCTGCCCGCCGTCGTGATGGTCGGCGCCGTCGCCTACCTGGTGGCGTTGCCGGCCTTCTTCCGGGTGATCCTGCCGTTGCCGGGCCGCCCGGCGATCGCCTGAGCCGGCGATGCGACTGCCGCGCCGCGACGTGATCGCCGGCGCGGCGGCGCTGATGGCGTCGCCGGCGGAGGCGCTCGCCCAGTCCGCGCCCGCCAGACCGCCACGCGGACCCGCCGCGCCGAAGCCAACGCCCACGCCGCCGCCCGATCCGATTGGCGTGGTGCGCCAGCCTTTGACGCGGCTGGTGTCGTTCGGCGGCGCGCCGTTCCCCTACGATGGGCCGACCGACGACGGACGCACGCGCTTTTTCGACGTGGTGGACGCGCTGCGCCGCCGCGGCCGTCGCGCCCTCAATGGCGAGGTCTACTGGGAGGACATCACCTATCGCGACGACCGGGTGCTGCTGCATGTGCCAGCCGGTTTCGATCCGCGCCGACCTGCCGTGATCGCGATGTTCTTCCACGGCCATGGCTCGGTGATCGATCGAGCCGTCGCCGAAGCCGAACTGCCGCGGCAACTGGCGGAGTCAGGCGCCAACGCGGTTCTGGTGGCGCCACAATTTGCCTACGACGCCGCCGATTCAAGTCCGGGAAAATTCTGGCAATGGGGCGCGTTCGCGAGGTTCATCGACGAGGCCGCCGCCAAGCTGGCGCGACTGATCGTGCCGCCGCGGGTCGACACGCGCCGCATCGGCGGCGTGTTCAACGCGGCCCCCGTCGTGATGGTGGCGTTCAGCGGCGGCTACAAGCCCGCCGCCTGGGCATTGACGCGCGGCGGCGTGGCCCACCGGGTGGCTGGTCTCGTACTGCTCGACGCGGTCTACGAGGACGAGGACAAGTTCGCGGCCTGGTTCGCGGGCGCCCGTGGTCGCGCCTTTCTCGCCAGCTTTCACACCGAATCGACCGCCGGCCACAACGCGCAACTGCGCGCCATGCTGCGCCAGAGGCGGATCGAGGTCGTCGATGCGCTGCCGGCGAAACTGCCGGCAGGCCTCGCCGCCATCGTCGCCTCGGGAAGCATCGAACGCCATGCCCGTTTCACGCTCGAAGGTCCGCCGCGCGATCCGGTGAAAACGATCCTCGCGGCGATGCCCGGCTATCGCATGGTGGCGCCACCAACGCCGGTACGAACGCCACCCGCGAAGCCGTCGCGCTGAAGAGGCGGCGTCAGCGCTCGCTCGGCAGGCCCGCTTCGGTCCATTCCTTCATGCCGCCTCGCAGCACCGACAGGTTCCGCCGGCCCGCGCCGGCGAGCAAGTCGGCCGCCCGCGCCGAGCGCTTGTCCGTCAGGCACACGAGGACGACATCCCGGCCGGGTGGAATCACGTCCATCCGGGCCGGAAAATCCTCGACGGGCAGGTTGAGCGCGCCCGCGATGTGTCCCAACGGCCCGCTGAATTCCGCCGTCCCGCGCACGTCGACGACGACGGGTGGGTGGTCGGCCCGCAGACGCGTCGCCAGCGCCTCCCTGGCGATCCAGGCGAAGGATCCGTCGGGTTTGGCGGGCGGATCGCCCGAACAGTCTCGAAAGCAAGCGTCGTGTCCTCGCGGCAGCCGATCACCGTCGAAGCCGGCCCGGTCGATGGAGCGGCCGGGTCAGGGTCGCAGGAAGCCGACGGTGCGATAGACTTCGTCGAGAATCGGCTGCGCGAGCGCGTGGGCGCGGGCAGCACCATCGCGCATCACGGCGTCGACATGGCCGGGATCGGCCATCAGGCGCTGCATCTCGGCACCCATGGGTCCCAGCTTCGCGACCGCCAGATCGGTCAGGGCGCTCTTGAATGCCGAGAATTGCTGGCCCGCGAAGGCGCTCACGATGTCCTCCTTCGACGAATCCGACAGCGCGGCGTAGATGCCGAGCAGGTTGTCGGCCTCGGGCCGCTTCTCGGCGTCGGCGACCGTGTCGGGCATCGGCAGCGGATCGGTCTTGGCCTTGCGGATCTTCTGGGCGATGGCGTCGGCGTCGTCGGTCAGCACGATGCGCGAGTAGTCCGACGGGTCGGACTTGCTCATCTTCTTGGTGCCGTCGCGCAGGCTCATCACGCGGGTCGCCTCGCCGAAGATCAGCGGCTCGGTGATCGGGAAAAAGTCGGGCACGCCGAAATCGTTGTTGAACTTGATGGCGATGTCGCGCGTCAGCTCGAGATGCTGCTTCTGGTCTTCGCCGACCGGCACGTGGGTGGCCTTGTAGGCCAGGATGTCGGCGGCCATCAGGTTGGGATAGGCATAGAGGCCGGTCGAGACGTTCTCGCGGTCCTTGCCGGCCTTCTCCTTGAACTGCGTCATGCGGTTCAGCCAGCCCAGCCGCGCCACGCAGTTGAACACCCAGGCCAGCTGGGCGTGCGCGGGCACCGAGGACTGGTTGAAGACGATGTGCTTGCTGCCGTCGACACCGGCGGCGAGGTACGCGGCGGCGATCTCGCGGGTCTGCTTCGCCAGTTCGGCGGGATCCTGCCAGACGGTGATCGCGTGCAGATCCACGACGCAATAGATGCACTCGTAGGAATCCTGCAGCGCCACGAAATTGCGGATGGCGCCGAGATAGTTGCCGAGGTGGAGGTTGCCGGTCGGCTGCACGCCCGAGAAGATGCGGCCCTTCAGGCCGCGGGCTTGGTAGGGCGCGAGATGGGCGTTGGTCGCGGCTTTGGCGTCGGACATGGATGTGGACTCCCGGAGACAATGGATGGCGCGGCGCATGGGTCACCGCGCACCCGCCGTTGGAAAGCGAGGGCGGGCGGGGTATCGCAGGCGGGCCGGCGGGAATCAAGCTGGCCGCCGTCCCGGCCATGCTATAGCGGACCGGCGTCGCGGAGACTTCGACATGGCAGAAACCTATCCGATCGAGTTTGCGTTTCCCGACCTGGACCGCTGGGAACACGGCGGTTCGGCGCCCTGGGTCCACTTGCGCGACAGCGGCGTGCCGGGTCCGACGGCGATGGTCAACGCGCTGACGCACGGCAACGAGGCGTCGGGCGCGGTGGTGGTCGATGCCCTGCTGGCGCGCGACCTGAAACCGCGTAAGGGCACGCTGATCCTGAGCTTCGCCAACGTCGCGGCCTACCGCACGTTCGATATCGCGCAGCCCTTCAAGTCGCGGATGATCGAGGAAGACCTGAACCGCGTCTGGCGCCGACTCGACGATCCCGCCAGCCCGCGCACCGTCGAGTTCCGCCGCGCGCTGGAGCTGCGGCCCTTCGTGGAACGCGCCGACCTGTTGCTCGATCTGCACTCCATGCACGACGAGTGCGTGCCGCTGATGCTGTGCGGACCGCTGGAAAAGGGCGTCGACTTCGCCCGCCGGATCGGCACGCCTTTCGACATCGTGCGCGACAAGGGCCATCCCTCGGGCCGGCGCATGCGCGACCATGGCGGCTTCGGCGATCCGGAATCGCCGAAGAACGCCCTGCTGATCGAGACCGGCCAGCACTGGAGGGCCTCATCGGTCGCGGTGGCGAAGGACACGACGTTCCGGTTCCTGGTCGAGAGCGGCGTGGTCGAGGCCGTCGACCTGCCGCCGGACTGGCGCCAGCCGTCGCCGCCAGCCCAGCGCGTCGTGCATGTCACGGACACCGTGACGACCTCGACCGGCATGTTCCGGTTCGCCCGGCCCTGGCGTGGCCAGGACACGATCCCGACGGCGGGCTCGTTGCTGGGCCACGACGGCGAGCGCGCCTTCCACACGCCCTACGACGATTGCGTGCTGGTGATGCCCGCCCACCACAGGGTCCGCCCCGGCGTGACCGCCGTGCGGCTGGGCCGCGTCGCCGGTTGACGTCGCGGCCGAGGCCATGCCGCGCCTGTTCGTCGCCCTGCCGGTGCCCGACGAGATCGCGGGCGAGCTCTGCCTGATCCAGGGCGGCGTGCCGGACGCGCATTGGGTGGCGGAGGAGAATTTTCACGTCACGCTCGCCTTTCTCGGCGAGGTCGACGGGGCTGCGATGGCCGACGCCGTCGAGGCGCTGGCGACCGTCGAGGGTCCGGTGCTCGATCTGGAGATCGCCGGCGTCGACCATTTCGTCGAGGGCAACCAGCCGACCGCGCTGTACGCCACCGTCGTTGCCTCGCCGGAACTGGTGCGGTTGCAGGAGCGCGTGAGGGCCGTGCTGCGCGGCGAGGGGCTGCGGGTCGAGCGGCGCAAGTTCCGCCCGCACGTCACCTTGGCCCGCTTCGCGCGCCGCGCCGAATTCGGCCACCATCTGGCGCAGTTCGTCGCCAGCCACAATCTGCTGCGGCTCGGGCCTGCCGAGGTCGAGAGCTTCGGCCTCTATTCGAGCCGGACGCGCGATGACGGCGCGGTCTACACCCTCGAGGCCGAGTTTCCGCTCGGCTACTGAGGCGTCAACTGGGAGGGACGACATGACCCGGCGCTGGTTCTATATCTCGATGGCGGCGATCAGCTGCTACTTCGCCGTCGTGATCGCCGTGGCGCTTCTGAGCAAGAACGGCGTCCTGCCGATCGAAATCTACAACTTCATCCGGGAGCTATCGTCGCTGCTAACCGCGCTTCCGATCCCGATTCTGGTCAACATTCTCCAACGGCGCGTCGACTTCGTGAAGTCCTTGCGCGAACTGTGGACTGCGATGAACAAGGCCAAGTCGGGCCTACTGAAGTATACGTATTTTCGGAATCCAACGCTGGATCAGTATCTGGATGCGTACCAAGGCCTGTCCGTCGTCATCGACGACCTGCGAGCGGTCTACCGTAACGTCGGCGTGACCGGGAAGGAACGCGGCTTTTACCCGTTCAAGCCCTTGCACGACATGCGCCGTGCGTTCGAGAAACTGAATCCTTCGGCGCGGATCGACGCAACGACAGTTGTTCCGACCGGGCACGAGACCCGGCATGAAATACTGAGGGCTTGGGACGTCATGCGGGAGCGGTTTCTCAGCGAATTTCGGCCTCCGGAGCCCACGAACCCGGTTACCGATCTGGCCAGCACACCGAAAACCGGTCCTCGCGCCGGCTGACGCGATTTACCCAGGCGTCACTGCGGCTGCAGGCCGGCGGCGTCGATGACCTTCTTCCATTTGACGGTTTCGGTCGCGATGTGGCGCTTCAGGGCGTCGGTCTCGCCGGCCAGCGGTGCCGCACCGGCGTCGCGGATCTTCTTGCCGACTTCCTCCGAGCGGATGCCGCGGGTGATCTCGCCGCTCAGCTTCGCGACGATCTCGGCGGGCATGCCGGCGGGACCGGCGACGTACCACCACGGTGCCGCGTCGTAGCCCTCGATGCCGGACTCCGCGACGGTCGGCACGTCGGGCAGCGCGAACCAGCGCTTGGCCGACGACACCGCCAGCGCCCGCACCTTGCCGGTGCGGATGTGCGGCAGATAGGGCGGCAGATTGTCCATGGTCGAGGGGATGCTGCCGGCCAGCAGATCCTGCAGCACCAGCGAACTGCCGCGATAGACGATGTGCTCGATCTTGATGCCGGCGACCGCCTGGAGATACTCCATGGCGAGATGGCCGGTGCCGCCGACCGCGGGCGAGCCGTAGTTCAGGGCGCCGGCCTTCGATTTCGCGAGCGCGATGTACTCGGCGACGGTTTTGACCGGCACGTCGGGATGCACCGCCAGCACGTTGGCGACCTCGCCGACCAGCGCCACCGGGCTGAAGGCGGTCGCGCTGTCGTGCGGCATGTTCTTGTAGAGGAACTGGTTGGTGACGGCCGCGCCCACGGTGCCGAGCAGCAGCGTGTAGCCATCGGGAGCGGCTTTGGCGACCAGATCGGCACCGATGTTGCCGCCGGCGCCGGTCTTGTTGTCGACCACGACCTGGGTTCCCCACGCCTTGGTCAGATGGTCCGCCACGATGCGCGCCAGCAGGTCGGTGGCACCGCCGGGCGCGAAGGCGACGACGAGGCGAATTTGTTTGTTGGGGTAGGCGCCTTGCGCCCGCGCGATCGCGGGCGCGCCGATCAGACCGGCGCCGATGCCGGCCAGCGCACCGCGGCGTCGAAGGAGAAGTTGCGTCATGTCGGTCCTCGCGATGATGTCTGGCCCGACTTGAACCACGCGTCGCGCCGGTGGTCCAGTCTCAGGCGCCGAGCGAGGTTGCGCGCAGGCGTTCCAGCAGGCCAGCGCAGCCGGCCTCGATCAGGTCCAGCGCGCGTTCGTAGGCCGCGTCGTCGCCACCCCACGGATCGATCACCTCGGCCGGACCGGCATGCGGCGCAGACTCCATGAACAGCCGCGGGCGGTCCGTCAGCCCGGCCGGCGCCAGTTTCCGCAGTGCCTGCAAATGGCTGCGGTCCATCGCCAGCACGTGATCGAACGCCGCGACGTCGGCGCCGGTCACGAGCCGTGCCCGGAGATCGCGCAGATCGTAGCCGCGCGCGGCCGCCACCGCGATCGCCTGCCGGCTCGGTGCCTCCCCGGCGTGGCCGTTCCACGTGCCCGCCGAATCGACGCGGAACGCTCCCGACTGGCCCGCGCGCTCGACCATGGCACGGAACACGCCCTCGGCCGACGGCGAGCGGCAGATGTTGCCGGTACAGACGAACAGCACGCCGATCATGGTGGTCTCTCCGCCCGACCCGCGCGCCGGGCGGGCATTCGCCGTTTCTCCGGCGTATATATAGGGGCCAGCGAGCAAGGAGACCACGATGCCCGACGACAGCGCCCGCGCGCGCCTGGAAGCGCCGCGCCCGTTTGGCGCCCACTACATCGCGCCCGATTGCCGGGGGCGGAATTTCTACCGGATCGACGGCGGCTTCCGCGACCTGCTGGGCCTCTATATGGAGCCCGACTGGCGGGCCCGGATGGAGCCGCATTTCGACCGCATGGGCGAACTGGCCGGCGGCCGGCTGGACGAGCTGGCGATGACGGCCGACCACAACCAGCCGGTGCTGCACGCGCGCGACCGCTTCGGCCGCGACGAGGACTGGATCGAGTATCACCCCGCCTATCGCGAGATGGAGCGCATCGCCTTCGACGAGTTCGGCATGCATGCCATGAGCCATCGGCCCGGCGTGCTCGGCATGCCCTCGGCCGCGCCACCGCTGGTGAAGTACGCCTTCACCTATCTCTTCGTGCAGGCCGAGTTCGGCCTGATGTGTCCGATCAGCCTGTCCGATACCTCCAACTTCACGATCAAGCGCTACGGCTCGGCCGCGTTGAAGGCGCTGCTGATGGACCGCCTGCTGTCGCAGGATCCGGCGATCATGCTGAAGGCGGCGCAGTTCATGACCGAGAAGGCCGGCGGCTCCGACGTTGGCGCCACCGAGACGGAAGCCGAGCACGTCGGCATCGGACCCGATGGCGTCGATCGCTGGAAAATCCACGGCGACAAGTGGTTCTGCAGCCATGCCGATGCCGGCGTCGCGGTGATGCTCGCCCGCCCGCGCGGCGCGCCCGCCGGCACGAAGGGACTTGGCCTGTTCGCGGTGCCGCGCCATCTGGACGATGGTTCGCGCAACGGCTACCGCGTGGTGCGGCTCAAGGACAAGATGGGCACCCGCTCGATGGCCTCGGGCGAGATCCGCTTCGAGGGCGCGACCGGCTATCTGGTGGGCGACGCGGGCGCCGGTTTCCGCCAGATGATGGACCAGGTCAATCTCTCGCGCCTCTCGCACGGCGTTCGTGCCGCCTCCATGATGCGGCGTTGCCTGAACGAAGCCATGACCGTGGCGCGCCACCGCCGCGCCTTCGGTCGCACGCTCGACGCCTTTCCGCTGCTGCGCCGCCAGCTGATGAAAATCATGCTGCCGACCGAACAGGCGCTATCGATGGCGATGTGGTCGGCCGCCACCATGGGCGCCGCGAACGGGGGCGACCGCGGCGCCCAGGCGCTGCTGCGGATTCTCACGCCGGTGTTCAAGTTCCGTGCCTGCCGCGACAACATCAGGGTCGCCAGCCACGCGCTCGAGGTGCGTGGCGGTGTCGGCTACATCGAGGAATGGGCCGAGGCGCGTCTGGCGCGCGACGCCCAGATCGGCACGCTGTGGGAAGGCACCAGCAACATCAACGCGCTCGACGTCGTCACCCGGGCGGTCGGCAAAAGCGACGGTCATCGCGCCATGCAGGAAGCGCTCGACACGATGCTGGGCGGCACGCCGGGACTGCCGGGACAGTTTCGCGGCGTGCTGTCGGCGGCGACCGGCCGGGCCGCGGATTTCGCCGAGAAAGTCGCGGCCGACCCGACACAGGAGAAGCGCTGTCGCATGGCGGCGGGCGCTCTTTACCACGCCGCCACCGCATCGTTGCTGGCGAGCGAAGGTGCCCGCCTGGGTGCCGCCGGCGGCGATGCAAGGCGCCTGCTGATGGCCCGCCTCGTGGTCGAGCACAAACTGACGCCACACGATCCGTTCAGCCTCTCGACCAGCGCGTGGGAAGACGAGGCCATCGATCTGCTCCTGTCGGACGCACCGGTGCCGCTGCCGCGCGCCCAGGCGCTGGTGTCGGCGTGAGTCGCCGTGCGGGTTGGCAGCGTGATCGGCGTGGCATGGAACCGCGATGGCCCGTCGACGCACGCTCTCCGGGAGCGCGCCACTCCAGCGGTGCTCTTGCGTGCGTCCGCGACACATACGGTCGCCGCGGCCGAACACGCCATGAGCACCGGTCACGCCATGAGCACCGCTGAAGTGACGCGGTCACGGAAGAACTCGGAAAACGGGACCGGCGCCGCGCTCGCGTTGCCGTCCGCCGGCCTGCCGGAGCCAGCATTCAGCCCCAACCAATTCCACGTCGAGGAGACAGGACAATGACATTCCCGAGACGCGCAGCCATCGCCGGTGCCGGCGCCCTGTTCCTTCCGTCGACGACGCGCGCCCAGGCGTGGCCGGCGCGACCGTTGCGGCTGGTGATTCCGTTCCCGCCCGGCGGCGCCCAGGACAATCTCGGCCGGCTGGTGGCGAGCAAGCTTTCGGAGACGCTCGGCCAGCAGGTCGTGCCGGACAACCGTCCCGGCGCCAGCGGCATTCTCGCCGCCGAGATCGTCGCGCGCGCGCCGGCCGACGGCTACACCGTGCTGCTCGGCAACATCGCCTCGCACACCATCAATCCGCACGTCCAGAAGATCCCCTACGATCCCTTCGCCGATTTCGTGCCGGCCGCGATGGTGGCCGCGACGCCCAACCTGCTGTGCGCCTCGCCGTCGTTTCCGCACGACACGGTGGCGAAACTGGTCGCCGCGGCGAAGGCCGCGCCGGGCAAACTCAACTATGGCTCGTCGGGCGCCAGCACCTCGCCGTCGCTGTCGATGGAGCTGTTCAAGCTGCGTGCCGGGATCGACATCCAGCTCGCCGCCTACAAGGGGGCAGCACCTGCCGCCACCGACGCGATGGCCGGCCACATCCCGCTGGTGATCTCCAATCTCGACAGCCTGCGGGCACTGGCGCAGACCGGCAAGCTGAAGGCCATCGCGGTAACCGGTCCACAACGCTCGCCGACGATGCCCGATACGCCGACCTTCGCGGAGTCCGGCTATCCCGACGTGGTGCTGACGTCGTGGTCGATGCTGATGTTGCCGGCCGGCACGTCCCCGGCCATCGCCCAGCGGCTGCACGCCGGCATGAGCACGATGAACACCGATGCCGAGGTGCGCGGACGCCTGGCGCAGATGGGCTTCGATCCGGTCACGCTGCCGCTCGACCAGCTGGCGCCCTACATCCGGGCCGAACATACGCGCTGGGGCGAGGTGATCCGCGCCGCCAGCATCAAGATGGAATGAGGCGGCGGCGTCGATGCCCGTCTCCGGAACGCAGCTGATCCCCGACGTGCTGGCGTCGGGGCTCGACGTGGTGTTCTGCGGCACGGCGCCCAGCCCGGTCTCCTTTCGCGAGCGCGCCTACTACGCCAATCCCGGCAACGCCTTCTGGCCGACCCTGCACAAGGTCGGTCTGTTGCCGGAGCGGTTCGATCCGAAGCGTTGCGCCGAGGTCGTCGCGCATGGCATCGGCCTCACCGACCTCAACAAGACCGAGTACGGCAGCGACCACGAGCTCAGCGCCGCGGCCATCGACCCCGAAGGCGTGCGGGAGCGACTGCGCCGTTGCCGCCCGGCCGTCGTGGCCTTCACCAGCAAGAACGCGGGCGCCCTGTTCTTCGGGGTCCGCGCGATCGGCTACGGTCGCCAGCCCGCGAGCCTGGTCGCGACGCTGCGCGATGCCACGCTGGAAGGCATCGCATGGTTCGTGCTGTCCTCACCGTCGGGCCGGGCGCGCTCGTTCTGGACCATCGAGCCATGGCAGACGGTCGCCGATTTCGTCCACGCCCGGCGCGCCGCGCGAGGTGACGCATGAAGGGAAAGGTCGCGACGCCAACGCGGCGGACGGTGGCGGGCGGTCTCGCCGGGCTCCTCCTCGCGACATCGGCTCCGGCACGGAGCCAGGGCATGTCGATGGATCGCCTGTCGGACCTCGCGCGCCGCGCGGCGATCTATCTGTTTCCGCTCCACGAGATGTACCAGACGCGCTGGAACGCCACCGTCAATCCCGACAACCCGCGGCGCGGCCGGCTCAACCGCTTCGGCCACGTGCCGGTGCTGGCGAACGCGCAAGCGCGTGCCATCACCACCCCCAACAACGACACGCTCTATTCATCGGCATGGCTCGACCTCTCGGGCGAGCCGCTGTTCCTGACGGTACCGGCCATGGACGAACGCTACTACTCGTTCGCCTTCATGGACCTGTTCACCAACAATTTCACCTATGTCTGCCGCCGCCTGCACGGCGGCAAACCAGCCACCCGCATGATCGTCGGTCCGCGCTGGTCCGGCGCCACGCCGGCCGACGTGGAGCTGGTGCGCGCGCCCACGAATTCGGTGTGGCTGCTCGGGCGCATTCTGGTCGATGGCCCCGGCGATTTGCCCGCGGGCCCCGCGCTGCAGGCGAAAACGCTGCTGGAAACCCCCGACATGCGCAACGAGCGACGCATCGTCGAAAGCCGCGAACTGATGCGCCAGCGCACCACCGTGCCCGACGAGCCGGTGGCGGCGTGGCCCGCGACCAATCCGTCCGATTCGTGGACCCTGCTGGACGTCGGCGCCGCGGCGCTGGGCGAAAGTCCGACGCCCGAACGCGACGCCGCGTTGCTCGACGAATTCAGGGCGCTGGGATTGCGCGCGGGCCGGCGCTTCGATCCGCTTGCCTTCTCCGTCGCGGAGCGCGACGCGATTCTCGCCGGCATCGCCGTGGCCCGCGCGGAGATCGCGGACGCCGGCCGGCGCCGCGGGCGCCATCGCGACGGCTGGAGCTATGCCGACAAGCATCTCGGAAACTTCGGAGACGACCATCTCTATCGTGCCCACGTCGCGCTGGCGGGACTGGCGGCGCTGGAACCGGTCGAGGCGACGTACATGACGGCCGACGTCGATGCCGAGGCGGCGCCGCTCGACGGAGCCAATCGCTACGTCCTGCGTTTCGAGCCCGGCGCCCTGCCGCCCGCCAGGGCATTCTGGTCGCTGTCGATGTACGAGCGCACGCCCGAGGGCCGTGCCTTCTTCGTCGACAACCGGCTCGGTCGTTTCGCCATCGGCGACCGCACGCGTGGCCTGCGACGCGGTCCGGACGGATCGCTGGAAATCGCGATCCAGCGCGAGTCGCCGGGCGCCGACCACGAACCGAACTGGCTGCCCGCGCCATCGGGCCGGATGCGCCTGACGCTGCGCGTCTACGAACCGGACAAGGCGATCCTCGATGGCGCCTACCTCGTTCCGCCGGTGCGCCGGGTCGGGTAGCGACACCGCGCGAGTGCGCTCAGTCGGTGGCGGCGCGATCCTCGGCTAAGGCCTCGATGGCTTCCATGTCCTCGTCGCTGAGGCCGAGATGGTGGCCGATCTCGTGGATAAGCACGTGACGCACGACGTGGGCGAGGTCCTCGCCGCTGTCGCACCAGTAATCCAGGATCGGGCGGCGGTAGAGGAAGATGCGATCGATGTCGTTGGCGACGTGATCGACGGAACGCTCGGCCATCGACACGCCCTGATAGAGGCCGAGCAGGTCGAACGGCGACTCCAGTTTCATTTCCTTCTCGACGTCCTCGTCGGGAAAGTCGACCACGTGTATGTGGACGTTGCCGGCGTGGCGGCGGAAGGTCTCGGGAATCGACGCCAGCGCCTCGCCCGCGATCTCCTCGATTGTCTCGATCGACGGGGCGACCATCGGAATGCCCCCGGGGGCGTCGTCGCGATAGGATGCCATGGACACGGTGTTAGCGTCGGCGCGGAGCCGGCACAAGCGTGCCATCGATCAGCAACGGAGGGTCTCGGCCATGGTCTCGAAACTCGAAGGACCGGCGCGCGCGCAAGCGCTGGCCTCGCTTGCCGGGTGGGCCGAGGTGCCCGGTCGCGACGCGATCTCGAAATCGTTCCGCTTCGCCGATTTCAACGCCGCCTTCGCGTTCATGACGCGCGTGGCGCTGGCGGCCGAGAAAGCCGACCACCATCCGGAATGGTTCAATGTCTGGAACCGCGTCGACGTCGTGCTCTCCACGCACGACGCCGACGGTCTGTCGACGCGCGACGTCGCGCTCGCGACCTTCATGGACCAGGCCGCCGGGTAGATCGTCCGGCGTTCGCGAACCGGACGCCGGACCGTCCGCGAATGCCTATTTCGGCGCCATGCGGATGGCGCCGTCGAGGCGGATGACCTCGCCGTTCAGCATGCGGTTCTGGACGATGTGCATCGCCAGCGCCGCGTACTCCGAGGGATCGCCGAGCCGCGAGGGGAACGGCACCTGGGCGCCGAGGCTCTTCTGCGCCTCGGCCGACAGGCCCATCATCATCGGCGTCAGGAACAGGCCCGGCGCGATCGTGCAGACGCGCACGCCGACCGAGGAGAGATCGCGCGCGATCGGCAAGGTCATGCCGACCACGCCGCCCTTGGACGCCGAGTAGGCGGCCTGGCCGATCTGGCCCTCGAAGGCGGCGACGGACGCGGTGTTGACGATCACGCCGCGCTCGCCGTCGGCCATCGGTTCGGCCTGCGACATCGCCCACGAAGCGAGCCGGATCACGTTGAAGGTGCCGATCAGGTTGACCTGGATGACCTGGGCGAACATCGCCAGATCGTGCGGACCGGTCTTCGAGATGGTGCGGGCGGCCCGTCCGATGCCGGCGCAATTGACCGCCACGCGCGGCGCGCCCAACGTCTCGACCACCGTCTTGATGGCGGCTTCGGCGCTGGCGGCGTCGGCGACGTTGCATTTCACGTAGAGGCCACCGAGTTCCTTCGCCTTGGCGGCACCCAGCTCTTCCTGGAGATCGAGGATGGCGACCTTGGCGCCGGCGGCGGCGAGCGCGGTGGCGGCGCCGCCGCCCAGTCCCGAAGCGCCGCCGGTGACGATCACGGCCTGTCCTTTGACGTCCATCGCGATATCCTTTCCGCTGCCTGAATGGGTCGTTCCGGGGCGGCTTCTAGCAGACCGGTCGCGGCGGTGCGAGCCGCCCCTTGCGGGGACGGGCTGGCGCTCCATATGAACATCCAGCGGGGAGGCGCCAGACATGGACTCGGTCGATGGCGGACGATTCGCGCGCGACGAGGCAACCGTCCGCGACAGGTTCTGGAACAAGAT
The DNA here is from genome assembly GCA_945878895.1 of Caenispirillum bisanense. Lineage (GTDB taxonomy): Bacteria > Pseudomonadota > Alphaproteobacteria > Reyranellales > Reyranellaceae > CAMDVZ01. The sequence goes on from CAMDVZ010000029.1 coordinate 15,790, forward strand.
CAAGGCGGTGGCGCGGCGCGTCCCGTTCGCCGAGGAGGCGGTGTCGAGCTATTACGCGACCCGCGATCCCGCGACACCCACGCGGGTGAAGGCGATTCTGGTCGGCGCGCTGGCCTATTTGGTGCTGCCCTTCGATGCGGTTCCCGATTTCATCGCCGGGCTCGGCTTCGTCGACGACGCGGCCGTCGTGATGGCGGCGCTGAAGGCGGTCGGCTCCAGCATCACCGATGTTCACCGCCGGCGCGCGCGGCGCTGGCTGGACTCCATCGACGCGGGCTGACACACCTTCGCGAATTGATCGGCCGGCCTCGTTCCGCGACGCCGTCGGCCGTCGTCGTTGCCGGAGGTCGTCATGTCGCCCTATCCCACGCTCGCCGACCTTCCCGAAGCGCTGCGGCCCTGGGTGCTGGGCGCGCTGGTGCTGGCCATCCTGCTCGGCTTCGTGGCCGCCTGGATCTGGCGTGGCCGGCAGATCAACAAGGCCTTGTGGGAGCGCGAGCAGGCACGCGCCAACGCCGAGCTGCGCCGCGACGAGGCCTTCGACATGCGCTCCCGACTGGCGGCCGCCGAGACCGAGGCGGACCGCGTGGCCGATCTCGAACAGCGGCTCGACCAGGCCCGGCTCGACGGCGACCGGCTGCTGGAGGACCGCACGCGTCTGGCCGCCGCGGCCGAACGCCTGCCGACGATCGAGGCCGAGCTGGTCCACAACCGCCAGCGCGTCGAAGGGCTCGCGCTGGCCAAGACCAAGCTGGAAGAGACGTTGCGCCAGACCGAGGCGGCGCATTCGGACAAGGTGATGGCGCTGTCGGCGCTGCGCGAGGACATCGACGCGCGGCTGCGCGACATGGCCGCGACGACCCTGAAGCAAAGCCAGGCGTCGCTGCTGGAAGTCACCGAGCGGCTGCTGAAGGCGCAGCGCGAGACCACGGGAGCCGAACACCAGCAGCGGCTGGCGGCGGCCCAGTCCGATCTCGCGGCCCGCCAGGTCGCCATCGACGGCATCGTCAAGCCGGTCGGGGTGGCGCTGTTGCAGTACCAGCAGCGGCTGGCCGCGCTCGAGCAGGACACCGCCACCCGCTACGGCTCGCTGACCGAGCAGCTGAAATCGGTCGTGTCGGGCCAGGAGCAGGTGCGCGGCGCCGCGGCGGGTCTGGCGATGGCGCTGCGGGCGGCGCCCAAGACGCGCGGCCGCTGGGGCGAGCACCAGCTCAGGCGCGTGATGGAACTGGCGGGCATGAGCGAGCGGGTCGACTACGTGCTCGAGGCCAGCGTGCCCAGCGAAAGCGGACGCCTGCGGCCAGACGCGGTGATCCAGTTGCCGGGCGACCGCCAGATCGTGGTCGACGCCAAGACGTCGCTGTCGGCCTATCTCGAATCGCTCGACGCGCCCGACGAGGCGATGCGCGAGGGCAAGCTGACCGAGCACGCGCGGCAACTGCGCCAGCACGTCACGATCCTGGCGGCCAAGGATTACTGGGCCCAGTTCGAGCGCGCGCCGGACTTCGTGGCGATGTTCGTGCCGGGCGAGAATTTCTACAGCGCCGCGGCCGAACGCGACCCCGACCTGTTCGAATACGCCATCGCCCGCAAGGTGCTGATCGTGACGCCAACGACGCTGATCGCGCTCGCCAAGGCCGTGGCGTACGGCTGGGGCCAGGTGCGCACCACCGAGCACGCGCGCGAGATCGCCCAGCTCGGCAACGAACTCTATACCCGCATCGCGACCCTGACCGAACCGGTCGAGGCGCTGGGCAAGAGTCTGGCGAGCGCCACCACCCACTACAACAAGTTCATCGGCAGCTTGGAGAGCCGGGTGTTGCCGGCGACCAGGCGGCTGGCGGAGTTGACGCCGGGCGAGAGTCCGAAGGAGGTCAAGGACCTCGAGGAAATCGACACCGTGGTGCGCCAGTTGCGCCGCGACGGCGCCTGAAAGAGCATGCTGGAAGGGTGCCAAGCCGTTGGATGCGAACGCGAAAACCGGCCCCTCGCGATTTGGCGGCCAGGCCGCGAAACGGCGCCGCCGGGGCCGCTTTCCGGCGGTCCGCCCGGTAAAATTGCACTTATGGAGATAATTTATCGCGTGCCCTGCCGGTCTAACCGGCTCGCCCGCCAACCCGTTGTCAGGCCGGCGTTTTTTGCGCTTTCACCGCGCCGGGCAGCGCTTTGCCCAGCGTCGCTTCGCGATGGGCGATGTAGGCGGTCGAGCAGACGATGATGGCGGTGCCGATGCCGGTCCACAGTGTCGGCACCTCGGCGAACAGCCAGATGCCGGCCCCGATCGAGAGCGGCAGGCGGACATAGTCGAACGGCGCGATGGCCGAGGCTTCGCCGACCGAATAGGCGCGGATCCAGCAATATTGCCCGACCGTGGCGCACAGCCCGATGCCCAGGATGTAGTACCAGACCGTCGTGGTCGGCCACTGCCAGACCAGCAGGGCCGGTGGCAGCAGGAAGATCGTCTGCAAAATCGCGATGCTGCCGACGATGGCGAGCGGCCCGTCGTGGGCCGACATCTTCTTGACCAGCATGGTCGAGCAGGCGCCCGCGAAGGTGCCCGCCAGCGCGATCAGCATGGCGGCCTGGAAGGAGCCGGCACCGGGCCGCATCATCACGACGACACCCGCGAAACCCACGAGGGTGGCGCTCCAGCGCCGCCAGCGCACCACCTCGCCCATGAACAGCACCGCCAGCATGGTCACGAACAAGGGCTGCGAGAAGCTGATCGAGGTGGCGTCCGCGAGCGGCAGATGGGTGGTGGCGTAGAAGCCGCACACCATCGCGGTGGTGCCGAGTGCCGCCCGGATGAAATGCAGGCCGGGGCGGGGGCTGCGGAACGGGTTGACCCGCTGGCGGATCAACAGCGGCACGATGAAAACGAGGCCGATGGCGCCGCGGAAGAACGACAGCTGCAGCGCGTCGATCTCGCGGCCGGCATAGCGGATGAAGACGCCCACCGCCGAGAAGATCAGCGCACCCAGCACCAGCCACAGGGCGCCGCGCAGATTGGCCGGCAGGGCGCGGAAACGGGCCGCCGGCGACAGCGGGGCTTCGGAAACGGCGCGATCTTGCAGGACGGGAGACGAAACGGACATTCAGGTCCGGCGCGGCCGGGACATGAACGCCCGCGACGCTCCGGATAGTTTAAGACATGCTATTTCGCCTGACCACAGTCAATTTTGCATGACTTTGCTGCGCCGCAGCATGCCGGGGAGGCCGTCGGTCCGGTGCGACAAACGCCGCATGGCACACCGTTTCGCCCCGTCTCCCGTCGCGGACTGGCCGATTCGCCATCGGGTTTGATCGGCTGTCTTGGGCCCATAACCCGTTGTAACGATTGAGAGAGCATACCTTCCCTGCCTCCGGGGCGCTTGCGCCCCATGTTGGCGAGGGAGGGTATGAAAGGCTTCGTGCCTGGCCGCTGCAATTCCGCTTTGGCGTATATTTTATCCGGTACGCATCCGGCTGGCATCGGATAATTTATGCGTTATTGTCACCGATTCCTGAAGAAATATGTTGATAATCTAATCAGACTGCACTACGATAAAAACTTCAGGATGTATTTCAATGTCCGCGACGAACCAGACCGGGCGTCGCCGCTCCTGCCTTTCGACCAACCCGACCCCGACTTCTCGCGCGACGACGTGGACGACCCTTGTCTGGGCGTTCGCGCCCTCGCGCGTGGAATCTCGTCCGCCCACCGTCCATCCTGGGAGACCCACCATGTTCGACACACAGACCTTCGACCGCCACCCGGCCGCCATCGACCGGGCCGGAGGAAACCCTTGCCGCCTTGGCAACGGACCCGATTTTACCCGGATGAAATTCGAGCCCGCTTGCCTGCCGCCGGAGGCGGCGCGGTGGTGCGGTTGGTTGCCTGTTCCGCCGGCTTCGGCACCGCGGCGATGATCTGTTCGCGGAGCCAGCGGTGGGCGGGGTCGTACTCACGTCGCCCGTGCCAGATCGTATAGATGCGCTGCTCCCGCGACGGGACCGGCGCTCGTGGATGGCGAGGCTGGAGTCCGGAAGCAGCTCTTCCGCGTCGAGCCGGGGCGGCAGAGAGATCAGGTCAGACCGCGCCAAGATCACCGGAACCAATTCCGCCTTGCCGACCTTGTGGGGCACGCGGCGCCGGAAGCCCCCGCCCGTCCGATGCTGCTGGACGAAGACGTGGGCGTGCGGGTTCCGCGTGAACGTCGAGTGCGGCACGGCCGCGAAGGTGGCGGCGTCGAGCTTGCCGAGGATACCGGTATGACCGCGGCGGACCCTCGCCACCGGGTCGGCGGCAACCGGCGGCTGGGTGGCGATGTCGGGTACTTCGCCGACATAGGGCTGGCAGGTGGGGTCGATGAAGCCGTTGCTCAGCGCTCGCGCGGCATCGACGTCGAGCCGTGCCGATCTCGATGCCCAATCGGCGCCAGTACCCGCTTTCACGATTGTCTACTTCATGCTTGAGCACAGTGACAGGGCTCAAGATCATGCACTATCCAAAGTCGCCGTATCGGCGAACCGTGACTCTGGGCATTAAGCGCTGTCCCCATCATGCCGACTTTCTCCCGCTCATCGATTGGCTATGGCAATATCGCTGGGTGCCTAGAGTTTCGGTGGAGCGGAATAATGATCGGGCCTCGGGAATTTACTCCTGACGACCTAAACGGGGCGCTAATGTATATTACTAATTAGTCAGTAATATAGGCTACATCTTTGGCCCTGAAGAACGCGCGCACCAGCGCCGGGTCCTCGCCGATCGCATTCACCTGCGCGTCGATGGCGTCCTGCAGCACCTCGCCGGCCTTCAGCGGCCGACGCGCCACGCCGGTGCGCTTCATGTGGTTCCACACCAGCTCGTCGGGATTCAGTTCCGGCGCGTAGCCCGGCAGGAAGTGAAGCTCAAGCTTGCCGTTGG
>CAMDVZ010000030.1 GCA_945878895.1 Caenispirillum bisanense
CGCGCCGGACGCCCGTCGGCTTACTTGGCGGCCGCGGCGCCGGCCATCGCGACCTCGGCGTCCTGGTTCGACAGCACACCCGACACGCCGATGCCGCCGATGACCTTGCCGTCCACGATGATCGGCACGCCGCCCTCGAGCGGCATGACGCCCGGCACCGCGAGCAAGCGCAAATTGACGCCGCCCTGGGCGATGCCGTCCTGCAGCGCCTTGGTCGGGCGACGCAGGTTGACCGCGGTCGTGGCCTTGCCGATGGCGATGTCGACGCTGCCATGCTGGGTGTTGTCGATCCGCGAGAACAACACCAGCTTGGCGGAGCTGTCGACGATGGCGATCGCGACGGGCCAGCCGTTCTTGATCGCCTCGGCCTCGGCGGCGGCCATCGCTTTCTTGGCCGCGGCCATCGAGATGCCGAGACCATAGGCCGGCGGCGGGGCGGCGGGCGGCGCGGCCGGAGTCTGCGCGGCGGCGATACCCGACACGGCGAAGCCGGCGATGGTCGCCAGAACCAACAAAGTGCGTTTCATGTAAATCTCCCCTGGGCGGCCGGAGTCCCATCGATGGAAACCCACGAAGCGCGCGCCGAATCAGTAACACCGGACGGCCGCGCGGCATTCCGGCCAGCTGCTCACGTTCTCGTGATCGACGGGCTCCGGCGCCCGGGCGCCATCGCGCCGCCAGATCGCGATGCCCTCGAAAAACTCATGCCGAACGTGCGAATCCCCACAGATCGCTCCACCGGACACCGTGCCATCATGGCGACGCTTCGAGGGAGGTCGTTTCCATGCCGAACGAAAAATCCACCCAGGTCTCGACGGCCATGGCCCAGCCCGATCCGGTGCGCTTCGTTCTCAAGCGTCCGCCACCGCCGAACCGGCGATTGCGCGTGTTCTCGACCGACCCCAGTCTGGCGAAGCGCGTCGAGACGGCGATGCTCAACGAAACCATCGTGCGCGTGCCGTGGGAAGAGACCGCCGGCCTCGACGTCCGGCTGCATCCCGGCCCTGTCGGCGAGTTCGTCGAGGTCGTCGACATCGACCCCGCATCCGGGCGGGTCTATCCGCCGGTCGACCTCGGCGATCCCTATTTGCTGGCCGAGGACGGTCTCGCCCCCTCCGAAGGCAACCCGCAATTCCACCAGCAGATGGTCTACGCCGTCGCGATGACGACGATCGGCCATTTCGAGAAGGCACTGGGCCGCGTGCCCTTGTGGCGAGATCGTTACGATCCGGCCGCGCCACGCGACGCCCGACGCAAGTTCGTGCGCCGGCTGCGCATCTATCCCCACGCACTGCGCGAGGCCAACGCGTTCTACGACCCCGACCGGGTCGCGTTGCTGTTCGGCTACTTCCCCGCCGGGCCCGACGCGAGTGGAACGGAAATTCCCGGCGGCATGGTCTTCACCTGCCTGTCGCACGACATCGTCGCGCACGAAACCACGCACGCCCTGCTCGATGGCCTGCATCCGCGATTCGGAGAGCCCTGCAATCCCGACTCGCTGGCCTTCCACGAGGCCTTCGCCGACATCGTCGCCATCTTCCAGCATTTCAGCTATCCGAACCTGCTTCGCCACCAGATCGCCAGCGTGCGGGGCAATCTCGGGTCGGGCCAACTGATGGCCGATCTCGCCCGGCAGTTCGGCGACGCCCTCGGCCATTCGAAGGCCCTCCGCAGCGCCATCGGAACCGACCCGAAGACGAACAACTACCGCACGATCGCGGAACCTCACGACCGGGGGACGATCCTCGTCGCCGCCGTTTTCGACGCGTTCCTGGCGATCTACGCGCGGCGAACGGCCGATCTCGTGCGGCTGGCGAGCGGCGGCTCGGGCATTCTCGCGCCCGGCGCCATCCTTCCCGATCTGATCGAGCGTCTCGTGCACGAAGCGGCCAAGACCGCGGCGCGGGTCCTGACGATCTGCGTGCGCGCGCTCGACTACTGCCCGCCGGTCGACCTCACGTTCGGCGACTATCTGCGCGCCCTGATCACCGCCGACTACGACCTCGTCCCCGACGACCGGCAATTCTATCGCGTCGCCTTCATCGAGGCCTTCCGCGCCCGCGAGATCTATTCCGAGGGCGTGCGCACCGTCTCGGTCGACAGTCTGCGTTGGCAGGGTCTGGCCCGCCAACCACCCTCGCTCGTCGATGCCCTCAAGGCACTCGACGTGACGGAGTGGAAAATACGCGGCGACCGCAAGGCCATCTGGACGCTCGGTCGCGAGAACGGCCGCAAATTCCACGAGGTCGTCAGGGACTGGCTCGCGCGGGACGACACGGCTCCCGACAACGCGCGGACCATCGAGGCGCTCGGCCTCGATCCCGGCCTGAAAATCGAGGTCCATTCGGTCCGCCCGGTGCGTCGCCAGAGCCCCGACGGAAACGCGTTGACCGACCTCGTCGTCGTGCTGACCCAACGCCGCCGGGTGCCGTACGACGCCAGCAACGACGATCTGACGCAAGACCAGATCGAGAAACTGGGGGAAGGTGGATATTTCTGGTTCCGCGGCGGTTGCACCTTGATCATCAACCGCGAGAACCCCATTGGCATCAGATACGCCATCGTGAAACGGGTCTCTTCCGCCAGCCGGTTCCGCCGCGAACGCGACTACCGCAACGGCGAGGCGGGAACATCCACGGCATCGCTGTATTTCGGCGATGCCAGACGCGGCGGCCCATTCGCCATGTCCCATCGCGGCCACTGACGGGAGGACATCATGGCAACCGCGAAAAATGCCGCGAAGAAGAAGACCGCGAAGAGAAACAAGGGCGGCAAGGCGGGCGTCACCGTCCGCACCTACCGCCACGGGCTTGGCGACTGTCATCTGCTGACCTTGCGCGGCAGCGACGGCTCGATCCGGCGGATGATGATCGACTGTGGCCTCATCATGGGCACGAAAGACGCCGCCAAGCGCCTGGTCGCCGTCGTGGAAGACATCGCCGCCGACACCGATGGCAAGGTCGACATTCTCGTGGCGACCCACGAGCACTGGGACCATATCTCCGGCTTCCTGGAGGCGCGCGCGCTGTTCGAAGGCGACACCCGCCAGGTACGCTTCGACGCAGTGTGGATGGGATGGCTCGACGACCGGTCCGACCCGATGGCCCGCCGCATCGAGGACGAGAAACAGAAGGCGCTCGGCCGTCTCAGCGCCTTCGTGACGGGCCGGCGGAACGCCTTCGCGTCCGCCAACCCGATACCCCGGACGGCGCCGCCTTGAGAACGCTGGTTGGCGGCGTCGATGAACTGTTGTCGTTCCACGGCGTGCGCGCGCTCGGCGCCGCCGAGGGCAACCCGGGGCGGTCGCGGCAAGCCATGGAGATTGCCCGCTCGCTCGGCAAACCTCGCTATTGGTGTCCGTCGGACAAGCCATGGGAGATGCCCGGCATCCGCATCTACGCGCTCGGCCCGCCCACCGATCGCGGCATGATCCGCAAGACCGCGTCGAAGGCCGATGGCGCGCTCTACCATTTCGGTGGCGGGATGGGGGCGGGCGCGTTCTTCGGCGCCGCACAAAGCCCGGCCGACGAGACGGATGCCTCCGCCGACCCGGTCGGCGAGAATGCCCGGCGCTTCATGCCGTTCGACGAGCAGGAGGGGCTTCGATACCGCCCGGGCGCGCCCGACGCGGAAGGCGGAGCATCCGGAGCGCACGCCGCCACGAGAGCCCATCTGCAAACCCACTATCTCGCTCGGACGGACGCGGATGGCGAGGACCAGGCATGGCGGAGGATCGACGACGCGTGGCTCGACACGGCCGCCGACTTCGCCATCAAGCTCGACAACCAGACCAACAATTCCAGTCTGGTGCTGGCCATCGAGCTGACGGACTCGGGCAAGGTGCTGCTGTTCGCCGCCGACGCGCAGTACGGCAACTGGCTGTCGTGGCAGGACACGAAATGGACGTTCAAGGACGGCGACGGCGTCGAGACAGTCGTGACCGGGCCGGATCTGCTGAAGCGCACGGTGTTCTACAAGGTGGGTCACCATGGCAGCCACAACGCGACCGCCCGCGAGAACGGTCTCGAGCTGATGAACAGCGACGAGCTTGTCGCCATCATTCCGGTCGACAAGGACATGGCCACGAGCAAGCGCTGGACCGAGATGCCGTTGCCCGGCCTGGTCGAGCGGCTGCGCGAGAAAACCAAGGGCCGCCTGCTCCAGACCGATACCGACTACAAACCGACGATCACGGCCGAGAGCAAGGCCTTCGGCAAGGCGCTGCGAACGGGCCCCCCAAACGCCCTGACCGGCGGGAGCCTCTATTACGAGATCGACATCGACGGCTAACCGGCGGACCTCAGCGAAGGTCCGCCATCTCCGTCAGCGGCACGATCCGGATCTGGCTGGCCTCCAGCCCCTCGCGCACCGCGCGCGCGGTGGCGACCGCATCCGCCCCGTCGCCGTGCACGCACACCGAATCGACGCGACACGGAATCTTCTTGCCCGACAGCGAAAAGATCGCCTGCTCCTCGACCATCCGCTTGACGTGCGCCAGCGATTCGGCGGGACCATGGATCATGGCGTTGGGCAGCCGGCGCGGCGTCAGCAGGCCGTTGTCGCCATAGGTGCGGTCGGCGAACACTTCTTCGGCCACCCGCAGGCCGGCCTTGCGGGCCGTCGTCACCTGCACCGTTTGCGCCTGGGCGAGGAAGATCAGGTCGCGGTCGACGGCGCGGATGGCGCGCGCGATGCAGAGCGCCATGTCCTCGTCCTCGGTCGACATGTTGGCCATCATGCCGTGCGGCTTCACGTGCGTGACCTTCGCCCCGTTCATCGCCGCGATCGCCTGCAAGGCGCCGATCTGGTAGGCGGTCACCGCCTCCAGCTCGGCCGGCGTCAGTTTCATCGCGCGGCGGCCGAAACCCTGGAGATCGGGAAAGCCGGGATGGGCACCGATGCTGACGCCGTTGGCGGCGCACAGTTTCACCGTGTCGACCATCACGACGGGATCGCTGGCATGAAAGCCGCAAGCGACGTTGGCGGTGCGCACGATCTTCAGCACCTCGGCGTCGTTGCCCATCGTCCAGGCGCCGAAACTCTCGCCGAGGTCGGAGTTGATGTTGATGTCGGTCATCGTCGTTCTCCCGTCCGGCACTGGCGCCGACGCGTCGCGGCGCTATTGTAGCGAGGCTTCCCCCTCCGCCCCAAGAGCGTCGAGTCCGTTTTGAGCATTCGTTATCTCGATTGCGGCGATACCGCCTTCAGCGTCGAATTCGGCAATGTCATCGCCCCGGACATCAACGCCAGGGTGATGGCCTTGCACGCCGCCATATTGGCCGAACACGAGGCCGGTCGTCTGCCCGGCGTGGTCGAGACCGTACCCAGCATGCGGGCGCTGCTGGTCTGCTACGATCCCGCCATCGCGCGCCGGGCCGACCTCCAGCCCCTCGTCGAGGCGCTGGCTTCGGGCGATCTCGCCGCGGCCGTCCCTCCCCGCGCCATCGCCATCCCCTGCTGCTACGACGATTCCGATTTCGCCCCCGACCTCGCCGAGGTCGCGCAACGCACCGGCCGCACGCCCGAACAGGTGATCGAAGCCCATCTCGGATCGCATTTCCGGGTCTACGTGCTGGGCTTCATGCCCGGCCTCGCCTACATCGCGGGCCTCGATCCCGCGCTGGAGCTGCCGCGCCGGTCGAGCCCGCGGGTTCACGTACCGCGCTCCTCGGTCGCCATCGCCATGAACATGACGACCATCTATCCCTTCGACAGCCCCGGCGGCTGGCACCTGCTTGGCCGCACGCCGCTGCGCCTGTTCGACCAGCGACGCGACCAGCCGGTGCTGCTCGCGCCGGGCGACCGGGTACGGTTCCGGCGCGTGGCGCGGGTCGAGTTTGACGCCATCGCCGCCGATGTCGAGGCCGGCACGCTGGACTGGAAGACGCTGGAGTTGGCGCCATGAGCGTCGCCCATCTGCTGGTCGAGCGCGCCGGCCTGTTCGACACGATCCAGGACAGCGGCCGCATCGGCTTCCAGGCACTGGGCATGCCGGTGGCGGGCGCCATGGACCGCATCGCCCTGCGTCTCGCCAACGCGCTGGTCGGCAACCCGGCCGGCACCGCCTGTCTCGAAATCGGCGTCGTGGGGCCGACCCTGCGGATCGAGGCCGATAGCGTGCGCGTAGCCGTGGTCGGGCCAGTCGCGCTCGACCTGACCACGGCACCCGGCGGGCCTGCCACGCGAGTCGACGCCGATCGCTCCCATCTGCTGACGCGCGGCCAGAGCTTGCGCGTGGGCATGGTCGAGGGCGCCAGCACCGCCTGTCTCGCGATCGAGGGTGGCTTCGCGCTGGCGCCTTTCATGGGCAGCCTGTCGACCTATACCCGCGCCGGGGTCGGCGGCTTCGAGGGCCGCAAGCTGCGCGACGGCGACCGGTTGCCGCTGACGCTGGACGCCGCCCGCAAGCGCGAGGAGCGTCGTCTGCCGGGCGCTTTCGACCATGGCGCGGGTCCGATACGGGTCGTGCCCGGCCCGCAGACCGACCACTTCACCGACGCCGGCCGCGCCGCCTTTTTTGGCGGCGAGTACACGGTGTCGAAGGAAGCCGATCGCATGGGCATCCGCTTCGATGGACCGAGGATCGAGCACTCCGCGCTCGGCCCCGACATCGTGTCCGACGGCATCGCAGCCGGTTCCATCCAGGTGCCGGGAGCAGGCCTGCCGATCGCCCTGCTGTCGGACCGCCAGACCGTCGGCGGCTATCCGAAGATCGCCACCATCGCCTCGGTCGATCTGCCGCGCGTCGGCCGGCTGCCGCCGGGCACGCGGGTGCGCTTCGCCGCCATCGGCGTCGCGGAAGCCGAGGATCTGCGCGCCGACCAGGAGCGTCGTCTGGCGCGGCTTCTCGCCGACCTGCCGGTTGCCCGCCCGCCCGGCGGCATCGATCTCGTGGCCCTGTACGAGCGCAACCTGATCGACGGCGTCGTCTGGGATTAAATCGCCACCCGGACTTCACAGGGCAATCGGGCGAAGAAGTCGGCCGGTGGGCCGATCCGCTTGGCCGGGAGGCTCGCCGTCGGGCGCGTCGGCACGGTCGGGGCCGGGTCGCGTCGGCGGCCCGACGCGACGTCGCCGAGAGGGCGGCGGAAGTGGCGCCAAAGGGCATGCTGCAGGGCTGATTCGGTGGTTGTCTCCCAGCAAGTACCGGCGATTCGCGTGGCCAGGGCGCGCTCCGCGTGAATCGCCCCCTCGGCGGTCGGTGTCCCGCCGGTCGGCCGCGAATAGCGGTCCACGTCGGAGTTGATAAATGCCCACGAAGTGTTTCACGTGAAACACCGTGGCGCCCGCGTCCGGCGGTTCACCGTCGGGCGGCCAGAATATGTTGCAAAAATGTCACGCTCTCGGCCATCGTTTCACGGCCGCTCCGGTCCGCGGCGCCCGGCACGCCAGGTCGTTCCCGCCGCTTTCCTTCGCCCGATAGCCCTGCCGGACTTCATTTGAAATCTGGACAGTCGCTTCATGTTTTGGTAGAACTCCTTTTATTAGATTTACTTAATTGTTTTTAAACGTTGTTTTTCAAAATAATAACCTCAGATACTAACCCGACCGTTCACGCGCCAACCGATATTTCCGCGTTGCGCGCGTCCCCCATCGACCCTTCCTGGATCCTCGCCGGGGATCCACGGGCTCGCGTCGTCTCGTTGTCGCGCAGCGCCGATGGCCACTGCTGGACCGACATGTGGGATTGCACCGCCGGTGCCTTCCGCTGGCGCTACGGCATCGACGAAACCATCCATATCGTTGAAGGTGGCGCCATCGTGACCGACGAGCGCGGCAAGGTCAGCGAACTGCGGCCCGGAGACGTGATGATGTTCCGCCGCGGTACCAGCGCCGACTGGCAGGTGCCCGATTACGTGCGCAAGATCGCGTTCTGCGTCGAGCCGCTCTCCCGACCCGCCGCTATCCTGAGAAACGCCGAACGACACTTTCGGGGTCGCGGCGCGCAAGCCATGCGGGCCACCACGGCGGGCTTGCTGCTGGCGACAACCGCTCTGGTCGTCGACTGGACCTGAACGACCGCGTTCCGGTTTCAGGTGATCGGCCTTCGGATCCGGCCCGCTCGCCCTTCGGAGCAGCCTGTGGACAGGTCTTGACTCGGAGGAGAACAGAGATTAGAACAAAACAAGAACATTAACTCCCGAAGCCCCTTTTGAGGGCCATCTCGAGGGGACGATGAGTGTCTTTTTCCCCAAGGCTTTCGCTCCTCCTGCCGCCAGACCCCATAGGTCCGGTGCGTATCCAGGAACATACCCGTTCGACGCTCCGGTGCTGGTGCTCGATCGCGGTCGCGACGGGGAAGCCGACGTTGCCGGACGCGACGACGCGGCCAGAATGGCGGCACTGCGCGAGACGGTGCGACGGCTGGAGCGCGGTGGCTTCGACGCGCTTCCATCGTCCGTTTCGCCGTTGGGCGTGGCGGCGATCGACGCGGTGCTGCACGAGGGTGGGCTGGCGACCGGCGCGCTGCACGAGATTCTGCCCGCCGTCGGCGATGGCCGTGATTCGCCGCACGATGGCGCCGCCCTCGCCTTCGCCAGCCTGTGCCTGGGGCGTTTCGCGCGCGCCGAGGACGGCACCCGCCGCCAGACTGTGCCCGGCCGCATCCTGTGGTGCCGTCGCGCCGGTGGCGTGTTCGATGCCCGGCCCTACGCGCCGGCCCTGGCCCCGTTCCTCGATCCGGCGCGCCTGATCCTGGTCGAGACGGCCCGCGCCGACGACGTGCTCTGGGCAATGGAGGAAGGTCTGCGTTGCGGCGCCCTGACGGCGGTGCTGGGCGAGGTCTTCGACACCGATCTGGTCGCCACCCGACGCCTGCAGCTGGCGGCCGAGAAAAGCGGCGTGCCGGCACTGTTGCTGCGCCGACGCGGTGCCCCGGCCGCCACCTCCTCCGGCGTCACCGCCGCCACGACGCGCTGGCGCGTGGCCTCGGCGCCGAGCGCGCCGGTGCGCGACCGGCAAGGCCGCCTCGTCGAGGCGCTGGGCAGCCCGCGCTGGCGTCTCGAACTGCTGCGCAATCGCTTCGGCGATCCCTCGCGCGCCGACATTCCGTCATGGACCGTGGAGTGGAACGATGAAACGGGTGATCTCGCTGTGGTTTCCGCGCCTGTCGATCGATCGCAAGGCCCGCCAGTCGAAAGACTGGTTGGCTAGACCGGCCGCCACGCTCGCTTTCCACCAGGGCGGACCGCGACTGGTGGCGGTCAACGCAGCCAGCCGCGAAGCCGGCGTGCGGCCGGGCCAACGCCTCGCGGACGCCCGCGCGCTTGTTCCCGACCTGCTGACGGCGCACGCCGAACCCGACATCGATCTCGATCTGCTCGAGACGCTGGCCAGCTGGTGCGAGCGCTATACGCCCTGGGTGGCCGTCGATCCGCTGGGCGGTGCCCTCGTCGATTCACGCCTGCCCATGGACGCGACGACGCAATCGGTCGACCGCGGTCCGACCGCGACGTTCGGCGGCGATGGCGGCCTGTTCCTCGACGTCACCGGTTGCGGTCATCTGTTCGGCCCCGACACCGAGGGTGAACGCGCGATGCTGGCGGACCTGACCGGCCGGTTGGCACGCCACGGCTTCGCCGGTCGTGCCGCCATCGCCGATACGCCGGGCGCGGCCTGGGCGCTGGCCCGCTTCGCCGAGCGTCAGGGCGCCCTGCTGTCGCCGGTCGGCGGTCACCGCGCCCTGATCGCCTCGCTGCCGGTCGAGGCGCTGCGGCTCGACGCCGCCACCGCCGAGACCTTGCGCCGCCTCGGCCTGCGTCTGATCGGCGATCTGCTGCCGATGCCGCGCGCGCCGCTGACGCGCCGCTTCGGCGATCTGCTGGTGCGCCGGCTCGACGAAGCGCTGGGTAGTGCCGCCGAACCGATCCAGCCGCGCGTGCCGGCACCCGCCTTCCGCACCCGCCTGGCCTTCGCCGAACCGGTCGGTCGCGCCGAGGATATCGCCGCGGCCACCAGCCGCCTGCTGGCCGCGCTGTGTGGCCAGTTCGAGAAGGCCGGCGTCGGCGCCCGCCGGCTGGATCTGGCGCTGTTTCGCGTCGATGGCTCGGTGCGCCGCACCGACATCGGTACTGGCCAGCCCAGTCGCGACGACCGCCATCTGATGAAACTGTTCGAGGAACCATTGTCGCGTCTGGATGCCGGCTTCGGCGTCGAACTGATGATGCTGTCGGCGATGGTCGTCGAGTCGTTCGAAGCCGCCCAGGCCAGCATGCCGATGGCGTCGGGCATGGGCGCGGCCGAACTGGCCACTCTTCCCGGCTTCGCCGCCGCCCAAGCCGGCCCCGTCGCCCGGCACGAGGACCAGCGCGTCGTGCAGCTGGTCGACCGTCTGGCGCAGCTCCTGGGTGCTGGCAACGTGGTGCGCCTGAGCCCGCGCGCCAGTCATTTGCCCGAGCGCGCCGTCGCCACATCACCCGCCGGTCTGCCGGCTGCCGCTCCCGGCTCGTGGGCGCGCGTGGCGGCCCTCAAGGGCACCCGCCCGACGCGCCTGTTCGCCTGCCCCGAACCGATCGACGTGACGGCACCGGTGCCCGACGATCCGCCGATGCTGTTCCGCTGGCGCGACCTCGCCCATCGCGTGGTGCGGGCCGAAGGCCCCGAGCGGCTGGTCAATGAATGGTGGCGCGACGCGCCAACGCCGGGCGATGTCCAGCGCAACCCGGTGGCGCGCGACTATTACCGGATCGAGGACGAGGACGGCCGGCGTTTCTGGATTTATCGCGATGGCCCGTTCAACGCCGCCGCCGACACCGGCGTCACCGCCCGCTGGTATCTCCACGGTCTCTGCGCCTGAAGACAGAATGACAGCATAATGCTAGCATTATGCTGTCAACAACCCGACGGAGCCAGCCATGGGCAGCCTGACCATCCGCAACCTCGACGACGCCGTGATCGCCCGCCTGAAGGCACGCGCCAGCGCCCATCACCGCTCGCTCGAGGCCGAACTGCGCGAGTTGCTGAGCCGCGCTTCGTACCTGTCGCCCCGGATCGACGACGGCGCCGGCCTCGATCCCCTCGTCGAAGCCCGCCGTATCTCGGCCATGACGCCCAAGGGCGTCGTGCAAACCGACAGTACCTTGCTGATCCGCGAAGACCGTGACCGATGAACCTGGTCATCGATTCCAGCGTCGCCATCAAGTGGTTCGTCGCGGAGACACTTCAGGCCGAGGCCGAGTCCCTGCTGACTTCTTCTCATCGGCGCGTGGCTCCCGATCTGTTCATCCCGGAGTTTCTCAACGCCCTCTGGAAGAAGACGATCCGAAAGGAAATCGAGATCGGGCAAGCTCGACTGATCTCCCGGCAGATCGTCATGCCGATTTACATCGAGCGCTTCGTCGATAGCGCCGCCCTGCGCGAACGCGCGCTGGAACTGGCGCTCGCGTGGAATCATCCGGTCTATGATTGTTTTTATGCCGCCTGCGCCGAGGCGATCGACGGCACCCTGGTCAGCGCCGACGACCGGCTGCTTCGGGTACTGACCCGACACGACAGCGCGATCCGGCGCGTCGCCCTGTCGGACGCCGCCGGCATCGGCGCGTGATCGCCGTGCCATGGCCCACTACGCCGAACTGCACGTCACCACCAACTATAGCTTCCTGCGCGGCGGCTCCCATCCCGGCGAGCTGGTGGCGCAGGCAGCACTTCTGGGCCACGAGGCCATCGCCATCACCGACCGCCATACCCTGGCTGGCCTGGTTCGCGCCCACGTGGAAGCGAAAGAACACGGCATCCGGCTGATCGTCGGCGCCCGTCTCGACACCGACGACGGACATAACCTGCTCGTCTATCCCACCGACCTTGCCGCCTATGGCCGGTTGACCCGTCTGCTGACCTTGGGCAATCGCCGCGCCGGCAAGGGCGAGTGCGTCCTGTCGTTCGACGACGTGGCGACCCACGCCGAGGGCCTGATGGCGGTGGTCCTGCCGCCGCGCCATGCCGAGGATCCGGCCTTCGTCGCCCGCCTGCGCCAGGCCGCGACCCTGTTCGGGAACCGCTGCCATCTCGCCGCCAGCGTCCTGCGCCGCGGCGACGACGCCCGTCGGCTGACGATGCTCGACGATCTGGCCGCGCGCACCGGCGTCGCGCTGGTCGCGACCAACGACGTGCACTACCACGAGCCCGGCCGCCGCGCCCTGCAGGACGTGCTCACCGCCATCCGGCTGGGGCGCACCGTCGACCGGCTGGGTTTCCATCGCTTCGCCGGCGCCGAACGTCATCTGAAACCGGTCGAGGAGATGGCGCGCCTGTTCCGCCGCCATCCCCATGCCATCGACAACGCGCTGGCGCTGGCCGACCGCTGCCGCTTCTCGCTCGACGAACTGCGCTACCGCTATCCGGTCGAGGCCGAATCGGGCAAGACGCCGCAGGCGAAACTGACGCGACTGGCATGGGAAGGCGCGGCGCGGCGCTATTCCGATGGCGTGCCGCCCAAGGTCGCCGACGCGATCCGTCACGAGCTGACGCTGATCGCCGAGCTCGACTACGCGCCCTATTTCCTGACCGTGCACGAGATCGTCGAGTACGCCCGCTCGCGCGACATCCTTTGCCAGGGTCGCGGCTCGGCCGCCAACTCGACCGTCTGCTATTGCATGGGCATCACCGCCGTCGACCCGACCAAAGTCGATCTGCTGTTCGAGCGCTTCGTCTCCAGCTCGCGCGGCGAACCACCCGACATCGACGTCGATTTCGAGCACGAGCGGCGCGAGGAGGTGATCCAGTGGATCTATGCCCGCTACGGCCGCGAGCGGGCCGGCCTCGCCGCCACCGTGATCGCCTACCGCAGCCGCAGCGCCATCCGCGACGTCGGCAAGGCGCTGGGCCTGTCGCCCGACGCGGTGGGCGCGCTGGCGGACACGGTGTGGGGCTCGGGCTCCGGCGGCGTCGATCCCGCGCACGTGCGCGAGTCCGGCCTCGACCCGCAAGACCGGCGGCTGGCGATGGCGCTCGACCTGTCGGCCACGCTGTGTGGTTTCCCGCGGCACCTGTCGCAGCATGTCGGCGGTTTCGTGATCGCCGCCGAGCGGCTCGACGAGCTGGTGCCGATCCAGAACGCCGCGATGGCCGACCGCACCGTGGTCGAGTGGGACAAGGACGATCTCGACGCCCTGAAGATGCTGAAGATCGACGTGCTGGCACTGGGCATGCTGACCTGCATCCGCAAGGGCTTCGACCTGATCCGCGCCCACCATGGAAGAAGCCTGACGCTCGCCACCGTGCCGCCGGAGGATCCGGCCGTCTACGAGATGCTGTGCCGCGCCGATTCCGTTGGCGTGTTCCAGGTCGAGAGCCGGGCCCAGATGTCGATGCTGCCGCGCCTGCGGCCGAAAAATTTCTACGACCTCGTCATCCAGGTGGCGATCGTGCGGCCCGGCCCGATCCAGGGCGACATGGTGCATCCCTATCTTCGCCGACGCCACGGCCTTGAGAAAGTCGAATACCCCTCGGAAGAGCTGCGCGCCGTTCTCGGCAAGACGATGGGCGTGCCGCTGTTCCAGGAACAGGCGATGAAAATCGCCATCGTCGCGGCTGGCTTCACGCCGGGCGAGGCCGACCAGTTGCGCCGCGCCATGGCGACGTTCCGCCACACCGGCAAGATCCACACGTTCCGGACCAAGCTGGTCGAAGGCATGGTCGCGCGCGGCTACGAACGCGATTTCGCCGAGCGCTGCTTCAGACAGATCGAGGGTTTCGGCGAATACGGCTTCCCGGAGAGTCACGCCGCCAGCTTCGCGCTGCTGGTCTACGTCTCTTCCTGGATCAAATGTTATTATCCCGACGCGTTCGCCTGCGCCTTGCTGAACAGCCAGCCGATGGGCTTCTACGCCCCGGCCCAGCTGGTGCGCGACGCGCGCGAGCACGGCGTCCTCGTGTTGCCGCCCGACATCAACCGGAGCGACTGGGACAACACGCTGGAAGCCGTTCCCGCCGCGGCGAAGGGCGAGGGTCACAGGGACGTCGGGGCGGAGAAAGTCGATCCCTCAAGCTCCCTCCCCCCTTGTGGGGGAGGGCTGGGGTGGGGGGTAGGTCCAACCCCGATGCCGCGTGATGAAATCCCCCCACCCCGACCCTCCCCCACAAGGGGGGAGGGAGAGAGAAGCGGCAACGCTGGCCATGTCCCGGCACCTGGAGTCGCCCCCCCCCACCCACTCGCCTTGCGTCTGGGGTTGCGCCAGATCGAGAGTGTCGGCGAGGAGGCGATGCGGCGGCTGGTCGAGCGGCGGGGGACCGGCTATCGCGATGTCGCCGATCTGTGGCGCCGCTCCGGCCTGAATCGCCGCCAGATCGAGGCGCTGGCACGCGCCGACGCGTTCGGGTCGCTCGGCCTGTCGCGTCGCGACGTGCTGTGGGCCGCCAGGGCGCTGCGCGACGATCGCCTGCCGTTGTTCGATGGTCTGCCCGACCTGCCGGCGAAACCCGCCGCCGCGCCGGCCGAGGGGATCGAGGACGACGACCCTCCCGACCACGAGCCCGCCGTCGCGCTGCCGACACTGTCGCTGGGCGAGCAGGTGGTCGACGACTACGCCAGCATCGCCATGTCGTTGCGCTCCCATCCGCTGGCATTGGTGCGCGCGACGCTCGATGGCCACGGCGTGGCGCCGCACGCGACCCTGTCGGCGATGCGCGACGGCGCCAGGGTCTCGGTGTGTGGTCTGGTGCTGGTGCGCCAGCGACCCGGCACCGCCAGCGGCGTGGTGTTCATGACCCTGGAAGACGAGACCGGCGTCTCCAACGTCGTGGTCTGGAAAGATCTGTTCGACCGCTCGCGGCGCGTCGTCATGGGTGCTCGTCTGCTGCGCGTCGAGGGTGTGCTGCAGCGCGAGGGCGAGGTGATCCACGTCGTGGCCCGGCGACTGACCGACGAATCCGCCTTGCTCGATTCGATCGGCACGCCCGACGGACCGGGCGCCGCGGACGGCCCGCGACCGTCCACGCATCTGGCCACGGCCGAGGCGCGCGCCACCCGCCACCGCGCCAGCCGCGGGATCGTGCCGCCGGTCGCGCCCGGCGACGAGGCGCGCAGCGATCGCGGCGACCAGCGCCAACGCGAAATCCCGGGCGCGCCGGTCCCGCCCGACACGCCACGCGCCAACCGCTTCCTCGACCGCCCCGCCATCCGTGTCGTGTCGCGCGACTTCCACTGACGGCGGGCGCGGCGCGCCGTCGCAACCCGTCGGCGGTTGATCCAGATCAACGGCGCGCCGCTCGCTCGCGCGCACGATTGCTCCACGCACTTCCACGCGGAGCCACACATGTCGTCCTTTCAGCTGACGCAGGGCGAAGCCCTCTATCTGGCGCTGTCGATCGGTACCTTCGTCGTGTTTCTCGCGACCGTGACCTGGGTCCGCGTCGACTATGTGCGTCATCGCGCGAAGACGAAAACCTGAGCCTCAGCGCCGCGTCGCCTCCTCGATCAGCGAGCGCGAGGCCTCGTCGAGCAGTTCGTCGATGGCCTCGCCGCCGGTTACCTGCTCGCGGCCAATCTCCAGCAGCACCGGCACCGCCAGCGGCGAGACGCGATCGAGCTGGCGGTAGTCGATGCGTCCGCGGGCGCGCCGCAGCAGGTCGCCGACGCGCTGCACGTCGGCCAGTTGCCAGGCCGCGTCCTGGCGGGTGGCGCGCAGCAGGATGTGGTTGGGTTCGTGGCGGCGCAGCGTGTCGTAGATCAGGTCGGCGCTGAACGTCACCTGGCGGCGCGACTTCTCCTCGCCGGGAAAGCGCCGCTCGATCAGGCCCGCGATCACCGCCACGCCGCGGAAGGAGCGCCGCAGCATCGAGGACTCGTCCATCCACGCCTCGAGATCGTCGCCCAGCATGTCGTCGTCGAACAGCGCGTCGAGCTGCTCGCGCGTCGCCGCCCGCAAGCCCCACAATCCCAGCACGTAGTCGGTCGCCACGAACCCTAGCGGCTTCAGCCCCATCCGTTCCATGCGTCGCGTCAACAGCATGCCGAGCGTCTGGTGCGCGTTGCGGCCCTCGAAGCAATAGGCGACCAGGAACTGCTTGCCGCCGCGCGGGAAGCCCTCGACCAGCAAGCGGTCGGCCGCCGGCAAGGCCGAGTGCCGGGCCTGCATCCGCAGCCATTCGCGCACTTCCGCCGGCAGTCCGGCGTGGCGGCCGGGATCGGCGAGAATGTCGCGCACGCGACCGGCGAGATGGGTGCTGAGCGGCAGCCGGCCACCGCCATAGGCCGGCACCTTGGGATCGCCGCCGCCCCTGGCCGCCGTCACCTCCGCATGCAACAGCCGCACGCCCTCGAAACGCAACAGGCGACCCGCGAAGATGAACGTGTCGCCGGGCACCAGCCCCTGGATGAAGTTCTCCTCGACCTCGCCCAGCACCGGCCCGCCGCGCAAGCGCACCTTCATCAGCGGCAGCTCGACGATGGTGCCGACGTTGAGGCGGTACTGGCGCATCACGTCGGGTCGCGTCACCTGCCAGCGCCCGTCGTCGCGCCGGTAGAGCCGCCGCCACTTGTCGTAGGCCTCCAGCGCGTAGCCGCCGGTCGCCACGAACGCGAAAGTGTCGTCGTAGTCCTTGCGCGAGAGGTCGCGATAGGGCGCGGCGCGGCGCACTTCCTCGTACATCCCGTCCTGCTCGACCGGCGCCGAACACGCGATGCCGAGAATGTGCTGCGCCAGCGCGTCGAGACACGGCGGCCGCGGCGCGTCGCCGTCGAGTTCGCCCGCCTCGATGGCTTCCAGCGCCGCGATGCTTTCGAGCACCTCGAAACGGTTGCCCGGCGCGATCATCGCCACGCTGGGCTCGTCCATGCGGTGATTGGCGCGACCGATCCGTTGCAGCAGGCGGCTGACGCCCTTGGGCGCCCCGACCTGGATCACCAGATCGATGTCGCCCCAGTCGATGCCGAGATCGAGCGAACTGGTGGCCACCACGGCGCGCAGCTTGCCCGCCGCCATCGCCGCCTCGACCTTGCGCCGCTGCTCGATCTGCAGGCTGCCATGATGCAGGCCGATGGGCAGATTGTCGTCGTTCAGCTTCCACAGCGTGTCGAACGTGATCTCGGCCTGGGCACGCGTGTTGACGAACACCAGCGTCATGCGGTGTTCGCGGATCGCCGCGTACACGTCGGGCAACGTGTGCCGCGCCATGTGGCCGCCCCACGGGATGCGCGCGTTGGGCGCGATGATCGATACCCTGGGCGCGGCCCCGCCGCTCACCCGCACGATCTCGACCGGCCGGTCCGACAGCTTCAGCCAGTCGGCGAGGCCCCCGGGATCGTGCACGGTCGCCGACAGGCCGGTGAAGCGCGTGCCCGGCGACAGTGCGGCCAGCCGCGCCAGGCCAAGCGCCAGCAGATGGCCGCGCTTGGTGCCGGCGATGGCGTGCAGCTCGTCGACCACCACCGTCTTCAGGCCGGCGAAGTACAAACATGCGTCGGGATAAGAGAGCAGCAGCGCCAGCGATTCCGGCGTCGTCAGCAGGATCTGTGGCGGATCGAGCCGCTGACGCTGGCGCCGGTTCTGCGGCGTGTCGCCACTGCGCGTCTCGGCCCGGACGGCGAGCCCCATCTCGGCGATCGGCGCCCCGAGATTGCGCTGCACGTCGGTCGCCAGCGCCTTCAGCGGCGAGATGTAGAGCGTGTGCAGGCAGGCCGGCAATTCGGGCATCGCAGCCAGTTCGAGCAGGCTCGGCAAAAATCCCGCCAGCGTCTTGCCCGCCCCCGTGGGCGCGATCAGCAGCGCCGACGTGCCCTCGCGCGCCAGCCGCACCAGGTCGAGCTGATGCGGCCGCGGCGTCCATCCCCGCGCCCCGAACCAGTCCGCGAACCGCGACGGCAACGCGATCCGCCCGGCGGCCTCGAACAGCGGGCCATCCAACGCGGGCGCCAACACCTTCTTCGCGCGCGTCCGCGGCCGGATCGGGGTTGTCCCGCGCACGATATGTCAGAACGAACAAAGACCGGGCGCGCGCCACTCCAGTGGCGCTCTTCGGCCGCAGGCCACGCGACGCCGGGCATGATCGAACGCGGTGGACGACGTTCCGCCAGCGGCCCGGTTTGTCGACCCGGTCGCCGGCTCCGCTTTTCGACCACGCGAGCCATGAGCGCCACGGGCGTGGCGCGCTCCCGGCAAGACACGAGACGATGATCGGCGGACGCGCTCTGGCCATGCCCCCTGCCCTGGCGCTCTGGCGCCCGTTCCGACGGGCACGCCCCACACGGACGAACAAAGACCGGGCGCGCGCCACTCCAGTGGCGCTCTTCGGCAGCGAGTCATACGATAATCTGCATGGATGAACCCAGGGGATGGCATTCGCGCGGCTTCCTGCCTCACTTCGACTCGCCCGACGTGCCGCAGTTTATCACGTTCCGGTTGGCCGACAGCCTGCCAGCGGGCGCCGGCGAGGCCTTGCGCGACGCGGCCCACGCGACAGTCGTGCTCGACGACGCGCTTGATCGCGGTCTTGGTGCCTGCTGGCTGGGACGTCCCGAGATGGCGGCGATCGTCGAAGACGCCCTGCTCGCGTTCGATGGCGAACACTACCGGCTGATCGCGTGGTGCGTGATGCCCAACCACGTCCATGTGCTGATCGAGGCAATCGCCGGTCGTCGAACCGGCAGCGTCGTCGGATCGTGGAAGCGCTATACAGCAAGGCAAGCCAATAGCCTGCTCGGCCGGCGCGGCGCATTCTGGCAGGAAGACTATTGGGACCGCTTCGTGCGCGACAAGAACCACCTGATGGCGACCATCGACTATATCGAGCGCAATCCCGTCGCCGCCGGATTGGCAACGGCGACGGAGGATTGGCGGTGGTCGAGCGCGCGACAACGCCGCCCGCCTACGCAGGCAATGGGCGCCACTGGAGTGGCGCGCTCCCGGGAAAACAAAACATGAGAGTGGATGCGCTGGTTGGCTCGAGCATCGTCGTGATCGCGCGGCCGCCCCGGCCCGCACGACCTCCCCGAGTGAGCAAAGACCGCGAGCCCGCCACTCC
Source organism: Caenispirillum bisanense (assembly GCA_945878895.1). Taxonomy (GTDB): domain Bacteria; phylum Pseudomonadota; class Alphaproteobacteria; order Reyranellales; family Reyranellaceae; genus CAMDVZ01. Next base: position 18,958 of record CAMDVZ010000030.1, read on the forward strand.
AGTGGCGCTGTTCGGCGGCGAGTCGAGCCACGACGGACACACTCGAACCAGGCGGACGACGCTCCGTCGACGGCCCTCCTCGTCGACTCGATCTCCACCGTCCCCACTGCACCACGCGGGCCTTGAGCGCCACTGGAGTGGCGCGCTCCCGGGAAAACTGGACGTACGCGCGGGCATTGCCGTCGCCAATCCCGGTGCGTCGTGACCTCCGACCCGACGCCCTCCGATCCGCGGTCGTGGCTGGTCGCGACGCCGCGTGGGCTGTACTGCGTGCCGGGCGGGTTTTTCGTCGATCCGGCGGGGCCGGTGGATCGGGCGGTGATCACGCACGGGCACGGCGACCACGCGCGGGCGGGGCACCGCGCGACGATGGCGACGCGCGAAACCATCGCGATCATGAAGGTCAGGTTCGGGGCCGGCAAAATCGGCGCCACCGACGCGGTGCGCTACGGCGAGGCGCGGCGGATCGGCGAGGTCGACGTGCGGCTGGTGCCGGCCGGCCACATCCTGGGCAGCGCGCAGATCGTGCTCGACTGGCGCGGCGCGCGCATCGTGGTCAGCGGCGACTTCAAGCGGCGGCGCGATCCGACCTGTCCGCCGTTCGAGCCGGTGCCGTGCGACGTGTTCGTGACCGAGGCGACGTTCGGGTTGCCGGTGTTCCGCCATCCGCCCGATCAGGAGGAGATCGCCCGCCTGTTGCGCTCGCTGGCGGTGTTCCCCGACCGCTGCCACATGGTCGGCGTCTACGCGCTGGGCAAATGCCAGCGGGTGATCCGTCTGTTGCGCGAGGCGGGCTACGACAAACGCATCTGGCTGCATGGCAGCCTGATCGCCTTGACCGATCTCTATCGCGACGAAGGCATCGCGTTCGGCGACATTGCCCACGTCGACGAGGCCGGTCCCGCCCCGGCCGACGACCTGTTCGGCCGCGACATCTTCAAGGGCGCCATCGTTCTGTGTCCGCCCTCGGCGCAAACCGGCCACTGGTCGCGGCGCTTTCCCGATCCGCTGCCGGTGGCGGCGTCGGGCTGGATGGGCGTGCGGGCGCGGGCACGCCAGCGGGGCGCCGGGCTGCCGCTGACCATCTCCGATCACGCCGACTGGGACGAGCTGGTGGCGACCATCCGCGACGTCGGCGCACCCAAGCTGTGGGTGACGCATGGCCGCGAGGACGCACTGGTGCATCAGGCCCGGAGCATGGGCGTCGCGGCCGAGGCGCTGCATGTCGCGGGCCGCGACGAGGAAGGCGCCTGACCATGCGCGCCTTCGCCGAACTTCTCGACTCGCTGACCTTCCAGCCCGCGCGCGACGCGAGGCTGCGTCTGGTCGCGGCCTATCTCGCTTCGACGCCCGATCCGGATCGCGGCCATGCACTGGCCGCGTTGACCGGCGAGATCGCGCTCCCCAACGTCAAGCCCGCTCTGCTGCGCGCGCTGGCGACGGAGCGCGTCGGCGAGACGCTGTTCGGGCTGTCCCACGACTATGTCGGCGATCTCGCCG
>CAMDVZ010000031.1 GCA_945878895.1 Caenispirillum bisanense
CAAACAGACCCTGATCGAGGAAGTCGCCGCATGGGAGCACGAGCGCAATACCAACCACGCCAAGGCGAACTGGCAATTCACGACCCAAAACGCCCGCATCAAGCTCAAGCACCTCTACCCTTCAATCTGAACGAATCGGGCGACTAGGACAACCTGCGCGCCAGCGCAATCCGTCGACCTCATGGCAAAGTCGCACACCGTCGGGCGCGACCCGAGCGGTGGCCTGGTCGCGGGGTGGCTGGCCCGTGTCGCGCGCCGGCCCGCCCTATGTCCCGACCCGCAACGGTGCCGTCAGGCTGCGCAGGCAGGCAATCACGCTGAGCGCGGTGATCTTGCCGGTGCGTGGATTTTCCTCGCTCGGCACGTTCTCGATCTGAAGCTTGAAGCGGGCGCTGTCGGCCTCGACCTCGATGGTGTGGATGTTGCGGTCGACCGCCGGATCGGCCCAGATCTGCAGGCGCGTGCGGTCGGGTCCGATTCCCGCCAGACCAAGGGCCGCGGCGACGTTGACGTTGGCGGGAAAACCGCGGGCGCCCTCGGTGGCGGTGCCGTCGAAGATCATGCGGGCCTCGGCGAGCCCCGCGAGCGTGATGCCACGCTCGACCAGGTAGGGCGCGCCCTCCAGCCCGTTGGGCGGCTTGCGGGTGATCATGACGACGCGCTCGATGGTGCCTTCGGCCGCCGCCCGCACCGCGTCGAGCCCCAGCAAGGCACCGGTCGGCACGATCACGCGGGCGCCGCTGGCGCGCGCCTTGTCGACGAGATCGAGGTTGGCCAGCAAGGCGCCGGCATTGACGCTCATGAACACGCGGCCGGCCGCGACGCTGGCATGGGCCAGGGCGGCGAAGGCGGCAGACGGTGCGCAATCGACGACGATGTCGGCGAGTGCGGGCAGTTCGGCCGGTGTCACCGCCCTGGGTGTACCCGGCAGCGCCGCCGCCTGCGTCGCCGTCTTCGCGCCGTCGCGACCGGCGACCGCAACGAGTGTCAGCCCGTCCATGCCGGTGGCCAGTGCCGTCGCGACCTTCCAGCCGATGGCGCCGAGGCCCGCGATGCCGACGCGCAGGGTGCTGGTGGATGGTGAGGTCATGGCTGGTCCGTTTCCGTCATCGTGGTTGATGGTCCCGCGGCGGTTCCTGCATCAAGGCGAGCGGATTGCCGTCGGGGTCGTCGAAGAGGGTCATCCAGAGGTCGTGGTCCTCCATGCGCGCGATCCGGTGCGGCGCGTCCTTGAAGACCACGCCGCGATCGGCCAGCGCCCGCCAGGTCAGCGCGATGTCGGCGCAACGGAAATAGATCGTCGTTCCCGGCGCGAACCGGTCGGGATCGCGCGCCTTCCCGATCGGCAGGCGCACGCCGGCGCAGTCGAAGAACAACAGGTCGCCGAAGCGGTGGAGCTTCCGCAAGCCCGGTGCCTCGCCGTAGAATGCCTCGGCGCGATCGACGTCGCGCTCGGCGAGCGCGAGCTGGCCGATCGGATTGAGCGAGATCGTCACGGGAACCTCCGGCGCTGGTCGGAATCTGGCGGCATCGTCGCAAGGGGGCAAGCGTTCGTCCATGGCAGCCAACGCCTTCGTCTATATCAGCGCCAGCCATGGCGGCGGCGCCGCCGATGGCTGGCGGACGCGCCTGTCCGAAGCGCTCGGCGAGAGCGTCGATCTGCGAGCCTGGCCCGATATCGGCGACCCGGCGGACATCGTCGTCGCGCTGGCCTGGAAGCCGCCGCCCGGCGCGCTCGCGAGCCTGCCGAACCTGCGGCTGATCGTGTCGACCGGCATGGGCGTCGATCACCTGCTGATCGATCCACGGCTGCCGCCCGGCATTCCCATCGTTCGAATCATCGACTCCGGCCTCGTCGGGCAGATGGCGGAATACGCGATCTACCAGGCGCTGCATCATCATCGCGACATGGATGCCTACACGGCGCAGCAACGCCGCGGCGAGTGGACGGAGATCGATTTCACCGACACCGCCGAGCGCCGCGTCGGCGTGTTGGGGCTGGGCGAGATCGGCGCCGACACCGCGCGCAAGTTCGCTGCCCTGGGTTTTCCCACGGCGGGCTGGAGCCGGACGCCGCGCGTCGTCGAGGGCGTGGAATGTTTCCACGGGACCGACGGATTCCAGGCGCTGCTCGCCCGCACCGACATCCTGGTCGACGTGCTGCCGATGACGTCGCAAACCGCCAATTTGCTCGACGCGCGTGCCTTCGCGACGCTGCCCGGGGGGGCCTACTTCATCAACATGGCTCGCGGCGGCCACGTCGTGGACGCCGATCTGCTGGCGGCGCTGGACGATGGCCATCTCGCCGGCGCGGCGCTCGACGTGTTCCACGTCGAGCCGCTGCCGGCTGGCCATCCTTACTGGAACCATCCGAAGGTCCGCGTCACGCCGCACGTGGCGGGGCCGACCAATCCGCGCACCGCGGCCGAGAGTGTCGCCGACAACATCCGTCGTTTGCGCGAGGGCCGGCCGCTGGCGAACCTGATCGACCGGGCGGCCGGATATTGAACCGGACGACCATGATCGCCGGCCGCCAGATCGCGACATCGGGACATCCCGCCGATACATCGCCGTCGGGCGTCGCCGGGACAACGGTGCGTCCTCGCGCCGTTCCAGGCCGCCCGACATGAACATCACCGTCGTCGTGCCCACCTACAAGCGGCCGGACGATCTGGTTCGCTGTCTCGACGCGCTCAAGCGTCAGACGCTGAAGCCGGCGCGGGTCTGCGTGATCCGCCGCGATGTCGACGCGGCCAGCGCGGCGACGCTGGCGGCATACGACCCGGCCGATCTGGAATTGACGATCCTCGTGGTCACGGTGCCCGGCGTCGTCGCGGCGCTGAACCTGGGGCTGGAAAACGCGATCGGCGAGGCGGTCGCGATGACCGACGACGACGCGGCGCCCCATCCGGACTGGCTCGAACGCATCGCCGCGCACTTCGCGCGCGATCCGCGGATCGGCGGCGTCGGCGGTCGCGACCGCATCTTCCAGGGCGAGCGGCGCGACGACTGGCCGCCCGATCCGGTGGTCGGGATCAGCACCTGGTATGGCGCCACGATCGGCAACCATCATTGCGGCGCCGGTCCCGCGCGGGAGGTCGAGACGCTCAAGGGCGTCTGCATGGCGTTTCGACGCGCCGCCGTCGGTCCGCTGCGCTTCGACACACGCCTGCGCGGCAACGGCGCCCAGGTCGCCAACGAATATCTGTTTGGCGGCGCGATCCGGCGCGCCGGCTGGCGACTGGTCTACGATCCGGCGGTGCTGGTCGACCACTATCCGGCGGCGCGACCCGATTCCGACGCGCGCCAGCAGATCGACCGCGGCGCGCTGCGCGATCTCGTGCACAACGCCACTCTTGGTTACGTCGAGTACCTTCCGGCCGGCCGGTCGATCGCCATCATGGTCTACCAGGTGGCGCGCGGCAGCCGGTTGCAGCCTGGCCTGATGGCGGCGCTGCTCTATTCGCTGAAGGGCCAGAAACTGTCGTGGTTCGGGTTCCGAGAGGTCGTTCTCGGACAAGTCGCGGCGCTGGCGACGTGGTGGCGCACGCGCCACGTCGCGGTCGCCCGCCGTCGCGCGGTACCCTGGAGGCTGCCGCCCGCTTGAGCGTCGCCCCGGTCGCGCGGGCTCCGGCGGAGCCGTCCCGCGACGACTCCAGCGATCTCGACGTCGCCGATGGCGTGGTCGGCAATCGCCGCGGCGCCGCCGGATCGTGGGACGGTAGTCGCGCGCCAAGTCCGCTGGCGCGTCCGGCATTCCGGCCCCGATGCGGCGAACGGCGCGGGAGCCGGCGCCGCGGCGGCATCCGGCACTCGGTGACCGGTCCGTTCTGGCCGCTGCCGGGGTATCAGCGCAGTCCGTGGCGCAGACGTTGTTCCATGCCGGCATCGATCCAGGCCGGCGCCTCGTCGAGCAGCCAGTGCAGGGCCATGTCGGCGATGCCGTCGTTGGCGTGCGCGGTCAGATGGATGCCGTCCTCGTAGCGCAGTGCGCGCGCGATGCCGGCGGCGTCGGCGAACGTGCCGGTCGGGTTGGCGCTCATCGGCACGAGGTCGAGATAGGGTACGTCGAATTCCTTGCAGACCTCGCGCTGGGCGGCGCGCACGCGCGCGATGCGCGCCTCGAACCAGGCATCGCGCATCGTCGGCAAGCCGATCCACAGCAGCAGCAGGTTTCGCGCCGAGGCGAGTTCGTGGAACCGGCGCAGCCGGCGCCGGTAAAGCGGCAGCCAGTTGGCCGAGAAGAACAGGCCGCCGTGGCCGCCGGGCTCGAGCGGAAAGGCGTCCTGGGCGTCGTTGGCGCCGGTGAACATGATGGCGACGCGGATCGGCTGTTCGTCGAGCAGTGCCGCGAGGCCGTCCTCGTAGGGCGTGCGGTTGAAGCCGGTCGCCGCTTTCGAACCGCGATGGACGCGGATGTCGTTGGTCCAGGCGAAGCGACGAAACAGGCTGCCCCACAAGCCATCGCCCAGCGAATCGCCGAATACCGCCAGCGTCGCGGCCTCGACCGGCATCGACACCGGCGGCGCGACGGAAACGGCGGTGTTCTGCGCCGACGCCGCGCGTCCCGCCGCCAGGGAGGCGAGCATGCCCGCAACAACGAGCCTGCGGCGAAGCAAGCGCCTGGCGGGCGAGCGGGATTTCGTCGATTCGGTCATGGTCTCTCAGCGTCGTGCCAGGCGCAGGAACGCCGGACGCTTGCCGGCCAACATTTTGCGCTCGTAGCGTGTCGGGGGCCAGTCGTCGGGCCGCTCGCGCCAGTCGGACGGCCGTGCGGCCAGCCACGCGAAGGCGGGATGGCAGCAGGCGTGCTCGATCATCCACGGCAGGTAGCTGGGATCGTCGGTTGCCAGACGCAGTTCGGCGCCTGGTTTCATCAGCAACGCCAGGCGGTCGAGCGTCGGCCGCGAGACGATGCGGCGCTTGTGATGACGCGACTTGGGCCACGGATCGGGGAACAGGATATAGGCCGCGTCGAGACTGTTTGCCGGCAACGCCGCCAGCACGAACCGCGCGTCGTTGTCGTGGATGCGGACATTGGACAGGTTGCCGCGTTCGATCAGGCCCAGGCAGCGGGCAACGCCGTTGATATAGGGCTCGCAGCCGATGAAGCCGCGATCGGGGCGGTGGGCCGCCTGCCACGCGAGGTGCTCGCCGGCGCCAAATCCGATCTCGATGGCGTAGCCGTCCGGCATGGGTCGGCTAAACAAGCTCGCCGGATCGAGCGTGGTGGCATGATCGGCCGGGTCGAGACTGGCGGTCACGGCGACGCGCAGCGCCGGCAGGTTGTCGAGCAGCAGCGCTTCCTGGGCGGCGCGCAGCTTCTTGCCCTGGCGGCGGCCATGCAACGTTCGGGCTCGCCACGACGGAGCTGGAGGACTGGTTGCGGTGTCGATCATCGGCGGCGGGCCTTACGCCGTCGCGGCGCGCCTCTCAAGAGTTGTTCGCGAAAGTCGATGGCTTCAAGCCACGTGCGACACCACCATCGCGACGGCGCCGCACAGCAGCGCCGATGCAAACACCGTCGCCACGACGTCCACGGCATCGACGCCGCGACGAATATAGAGCGTCTGCGCGCGCTCGATGAACCATTCTTGCAGGAAGCGCATGATTGGCCGTTGGCTCTCCGGGGAACGGAGGTCATGATTTTCTCCATCCCGGCAATCATCGTAATATAAATTAAACACTGGATCAATTGGCTAAGCTATTACTTTAACGTCTCCGGGGCGGTATCGATAGTCTCCTCGGCGCGACCGCCGCGGATGGCAGGCCGTGGGGAGGATATCCGATCGTGATCGACCGTCGTCCATGACCAGCGGAAGGTCCGTTTCCGCCGCCGAGGTGCCGCCGCGACTTCCGGCAGCGGCGTGGCTCGCTAGCCTGCGCGGTTGGCGTCGGATTGTCGCGGCGGTGGCGCTCGGCGCCGTCGCGACGGCCGCGATGCCGCCTTGGCAACTGTTGCCGGCCATGCTGGTGGGCCTTGTCGGGCTTGTCTGGCTGCTGGATGGCCGGTTGGTGCCAGACGCCAAACGGCCTCTGCGCGGGGCGCTGGGCGATGGTCTCGCGTGGGGATTTGGCCATTTCGCCGCCGGGACGTGGTGGATGGTCGAGGCGTACTTCGTCCCGCCAGCCACGTTCGCCGCGCTGGGTCCGCCCATGGTCACCGGCCTCGCGGCAGTGCTCGGCCTGTTCATCGCCGGCACGGCCTGCGCACACGTGGCGGTCGTCCGACGCCATTCCGCTTGTTTGCGGGGCTGGCGTCGCGTGGCGGTTCTGGCGCTGAGCTGGACCGCGTTCGAATGGCTGCGCGGGCATGTTTTCACCGGCTTGCCGTGGAATCCGGCCGGTCATGTGTGGGCTTTCCATGTCGCGCCGTTGCAGGTCGTGTCGGCGACTGGCGTGTACGGTCTGTCGTTGCTGACGGTACTGGCGCTGGCGATGCCCGCGACACTCGCCGACCGCGTCGTGGGCCGATGGCGGCCGACCGCGGCGGCGATCGCGGTCGCGGGAATGGTGATCGCGGCTGGCGCGTGGCGTATCGAGACGACGCGGACGTCGCCGGGCCTGGACGCACCGGTGTTGCGTCTGGTCCAGCCCAACATCCCGCAGGGCGAGAAGTGGTTGTCGCGTCTGCGCGCGGTCCATTTCGAGCAGCTGCTGGCGATGAGCGTCGAGGCGCGGCCGGCCACGGTGCGTCACGTGATCTGGCCGGAGACGGCAACCGCGTTCCTGCTCGCCCAGTCGCCGGACTATCTGCGCGCCGCGCGCCGCGCCATACCGCCGGGTGGATACCTGTTGACCGGTGCGCCGCGGGGGCCGCTCACGGTCGACGAAACACGTCGGGCCGGCGCGCTCGCCGACATGCATCCGGTCTGGAACAGCTTGCACGTCGTCGACGGCGAGGGCGCCATCCGCGCAACCTTCGACAAGGCCCATCTCGTGCCGTTCGGCGAGTATCTGCCGTTGCGTGCCTGGATTCCGCTGTCGGACACGATCGGCCGGGGGTCGTTCGAGGCCGGACCCGGCCCACGCACGCTGCGCGTCGAGGGCCTGCCGCCGGTTGGCGTGGCAATCTGCTACGAAGCGATCTTTCCGGGCGCGATCGTGGATGCGACCGATCGGCCGTCATGGATACTGAACGTCACCAACGATTCATGGTTCGGGACGTCGAGTGGCCCGCACCAGCATCTGGCCAGCGCGCGGCTGCGGGCGATCGAGGAAGGATTGCCGGTAATCCGGGTGGCCAACACCGGGATCAGTGCGGTGATCGACGCCAACGGCAGGGTCGGCGCGAGTCTTGGCATGGGCGCGAAGGGCGTGATCGATGCAGCGCTACCACCAGCCTTGCCGCCAACGATTTTCGCGCGGTTCGGCAGCCTGCCGCTCGTTGCATTGTGGCTGTCTATGGCAATAGTCACATTCGCGAGTCGACGATTTTAGGAATGCACCAATGAACATGGATTGTTCCTAATCCGTTGATATATCTCATCGTAAATGCATGCTTGCGCTCCTTTGGCGCGAGCGGCCGGAGCGAAAAAACAGCTTATCGGCTGCAATCTGGGCTTAACAGACGAATAAATTCACGATAGATTGACAATGCATTCACGATTGGCGGCTGAGACTGGCTCATTGGTTCCCTGTGGATCGTGGGCCTCGACCATCCGCCGTCGTGTTCGCGCCGTAGAAAAAGCTGGAAAATGAGGTGGGGCTGCGTCGGACATCGAACCGAGCCCCGCCACGAAACGAAAGGGAGCGATTGATGGCAGGACATCCGGTCGACGTGCATGTCGGTATGCGGGTGCGCCAGCGGCGTACGCTGCTGGGCATGAGCCAGGAGAAGCTGGGCGAGGCGGTCGGCCTGACGTTCCAGCAAATCCAGAAGTACGAGCGCGGCGTCAACCGCATTGGTTCCAGCCGTCTCTACGAGTTCAGCAAGGTGCTGGACGTACAGGTGTCCTACTTCTTCGACGAGATGCCGGTAAACGTGCTCGTCGGCCGCGGTGGTCGCGGCCGCGGGCGCAAGGGCATGGCCGAGGAAGGCACGCCGTTCGTCGACGACAAGGATCCGCTGGCCAAGCGCGAGACGCTGGAACTGGTCCGCGCCTACTACAAGATCGACGAGGGCAAGGTGCGCAAGCGCATCTTCGAGATGGTGAAAGCCGTCGGCGCCGCGTCGAAGGCGACCAAGCTCGCCACCGCCGCCGCGGCGGCCGCCGCCGCCGCCACGAGCGGACGTCGCAAGGGTTGAACGAATTCCGGGTGTCGCCGGCCGGCCTTCAGGTCGGTCGGCGCACCCTGATGTAGACATCCTTGAGCGCGATCTTGCCGCCGCGGAACGTGTAGCGTTCGACGCCGTCGCCGACGATTGCTTCGCCCGACGCGCGTAGCGTGGTCGTCATCGCGAACGTCATGAACGTCGCCTCGGCGGCGTGGTGATAGGCCACGTCGTCGAAACGCGTGCCCTCGAACGTCGCGCGCCGCTCGGCGAAGAAGGCAGCAAGCCGCTCCCGTCCCGTTACCTCGCGGACCACCGGCGAGCCCGGCGTCTCGGCCACGCGCCAGACGAAATCGGATGTCACGACCTGGAACATCAGATCGAGATCCTCGCGGAAAAAAGCCCGGCCGAAGGTCCGGAATATCTCGTCGCGCGCCTCTGGTGCGGGAATCACGATGCAGTCTCCATGGTCGTTGGTCAGGCCGCCGACCACGCAGCGTAGTCGCGCGCGACCGCCTCGACGGCGGCCTCGAAGATGCGTTTGCCGTGCGCGGGCGTGGCGAGGTTTGGGTTCGAGCCGATGCGCCCGTCGGGGAAGTTGCGGCGATAGTCGGCGGCGTCGGTGAAGCCGCCGGACGGTGCCACCTGCGGCTCCATCTCGGGATGGCTCTCGGTTTCGGGATGCATGAAGAACGTCAGCGCCACTTCGCTTGGCGTCGCGTGACTGCCTTCCCGGGATCCAAACAGTTCGCGCGAGATGGCCGACACGCCGGCGTTGGCCCACCAGTTGACCAGCTTGCATCGCACCGCCGGCACGTTGCCCGACGGCGCCATCGACCGCTCGGCGTAGATTTCCGAGAACGCCGCCGTGATGGTGGCGATGTTGCCGCCGTGCCCGTTGACGAAAAAGAAATGGGTGAAGCCGTGCCGCGCCAGCGATTCCACGGTGTCGCGCAGCACAGCGATCATCGTCGAGGGTCGCAAGGTCATCGAACCCGGAAACGCCATGTGGTGCTGCGCCATGCCGACGGCGATGGTCGGTGCCACGATGGCGCCGGTCCTTTCGGCAACCGCGTTGGCAATGAATTCCGAGGTGATGGCGTCGGTGCCGATCAGCCCGTTGGGGCCGTGCTGCTCGGTCGAGCCGATCGGCAGGATGATCGCCGTGCCGCGCCGCAGGTAGGTTTCCACGGCCGGCCACGTCATGAGCTGCAATCGCATGCGATCCTCGTTGGTTCGGGCGGTGGCGGAACGTCGCTCAGGCCGTCGCGTCTGACAATGCCGGCGCGACCAGCGCCTTCAGGTCCGCGGCGATCGCTATTGGCGCGCCGGTACGGGCACGAAATTCGTCGATGGCGACGCCGGCCAGCAACTCACGCAGGACGAACCCGCCGGGAGTCACGTCGATCACCGCGATGTCGGTGAACACGCGCTTCACGCAGCGCACCGCCGTCAAGGGCAAGGCGCAGCGTTCCAGCAGCCTTGGAGCGCCCTTGCGCGTGTTGTGCTCCATGATCACCCAGACCGCCTTGGCGCCGACCGCCAGATCCATGGCGCCGCCGACCAGCGGTCCCTTGTTGGGGATGCGCGAATCCCAGTTGGCGAAGTCGCCGTTGGCGGCGACCTCGAAGGCGCCGAGAATGGTGACGTCGATGTGGCCGCCCCGGATCATGCCGAACGAGCCCACCGAATCGACGACGGTGGCGCCTGGCCGCAAGGTGATCGGCCGGCTGCCGGCATCGACGAGATCGCCGTCGGCCTTGTCCGGCGCCGCGGCGGGTCCGACGCCGATGACCCCGTTCTCGGACTGGAAGAACACGTCGCGGCCGGCAGGCAGGTGATCGGCCGCCAACACCGGCATGCCGATCCCGAGATTGACGACCGAGCCGTCGACGATGTCCTGGGCGGCGCGCCACGCCATCTGGTTGCGGTTCAGCGCGGCCATGGCTAGCTCCCCACCGCGACGACGCGGTTCACGTACACGCCCGACACCTGGATGCGATCATGCCCGATCGGCTCCTCCTGCGCGACGCGGACCTCGGCGACGGTCAGCGTCGCGGCCGTCGCCATCGCGGGACCGAAATTGGCCTGCGCGTAGCGGAACACGAGATTGCCGAACCGGTCCGCGACGTCGGCGCGGACCAGCGCCAGATCGCCGACGATCGCCGTCTCCAGCACGCATTCGCGGCCGCCGAAAATCCGCACTTCCTTGCCCTTCGCGAGGTCGGTGCCGAATCCGACCGGCGAGTAGAAAGCGGGAATCCCCGCGCCCCCCGCCCGGATGCGCTCCGCCATCGTGCCTTGCGGGACGCACTCCAGCTCGATCTTGCCGTCCCGCCACAGCGTTTCGAACACCGACAGGCCGTCGGCCCGGCCACGCGCCGAGCTGGCGATGACCTTGCGCACCATGCCGGCCTCGATCAGCTCGTGCGTCAGCGACAGCCGGTGGGTGGCGGAGTTCACGACCAGCGTGAGCTCCTTCGGTCCGTGTTCGCGCAAGGCGCGGATCAGGACGTTGGCGAATCCGGCGCCGCCGAAGCCCGAGACGAGCACGGTGGCACCGTCGCGCACGCCCTCCATCGCCTCGGCCGCCGATGCGACGCGCTTGTCGATGGCCATGGTTCAGGACTCCGTCGCGAACAGGTCAGTACGCATCGACGTGGTCCGTCGCCAGCATCGAGGGGCGCGCGGCGAACGTCGCATGCCAGGCGGCAAGCGCGGCGTGGCCTTCGCGCCAGCCATCCGCGGCGAAGCGGAAATCGAGATAGGACAGCGCGCAGCCGACCGCGACGTGGCCGATCGAGAGCGGCAGCGCGTCCAGCGCCGGCACCGCGGCCTCGAGCGCGGCCAGGCTGGCGGCGAGCTTCGCGCGGGCGCCGACGATCAGCGAGTCGGACCGTTGTCCCTCCGGTCGGGTCCGCTCCATCAGGCGCGCCAGCGAGAAATCCATCATGCCGTCGCCCAGCGCCTGCCAGCGCAGTGCCGGGAGCCGCTCCCGCCAGTCGAGCGGAAACAGCCTCGCGCCAGCGTGCCGCGTGTCGAGAAATTCGCAGATGACGCGTGAATCGTACAGCGACGTGCCGTCGTCGAGCAGCAGCGTCGGCAGCTTCGCGAGTGGATTGCTCGGCATCAGCTCGACGTTGGGATTCATCGCCGACACCACGGTGCGCACGCACTCGATGCGACTGTCGAGGCCGGTCTCGTGCGCCACCACCATCACCTTGCGCACGAAGGGCGAGCGCGACGACCAGTAAAGTTTCATGTTCCTCCCGAAGCGCCTGGGCGCCGACGGCGAGCCTAGGGCCGCGAGGGGCGTCGGCTCAATCGCATTCTCGCGTCGCGCGCCCCGAAAAAGAGGCGGGAACCGCACGGCGAACGCTATGATGGGGCGACGCGACACCGGAGCCGAACGACATGACCGCTCTTCCCGCCGGGCAAATTCCCGGCATCTATCACCGCCGGGTCGGCGACACGCTGGTGACCGTGATCTCCGATGGCTATCTCGATGGCTCGCTCGACGTGCTGCTCAACGTCGCGCCGGAATTGTTGCGCGAGCTTCTGACCGAGTCGTTCCGCCCGACGGTTGGCCGCCGCACCTCCGTCAACACCTTCGTCGTGCGCGCGCCCGGCAGGGCGCCGGTCGTCATCGACGCGGGATCGGGCAACTACCTCGCCGCGACCGCGGGCATCCAGCAGGCCAATCTCGCGGCCGCCGGCATCGACGCCGCCGCCGTCGGATCGGTGCTGCTCACCCACATGCATCCCGACCATTCGGGCGGGCTCGCCGCCCCCGATACCGGCGCGCTGCTGTTTCCCAACGCCGAGCTGGTCGCGCACGAGAAGGAGCTCCCCTACTGGTCCGACGACGCCGAGATGGGCAAGGCGAGCGAGCGCGTGAAGAAGGTGTTTTTCCAGCAGGCACGCGACCAGACCGCGCCCTATCGCGGTCGGCTGCGGACCTTCCGCGACGGCGAAGTGCTGCCGGGAATCACCGCGATTCCGTGCCCCGGCCATACGCCGGGCCATACCTCGTTCCTGATCCACTCCGGTGCCGAGTCGTTGCTGATCTGGGGCGATACCGTGCACGTGCCCGAGGTGCAGATCCCGCGGCCCGAGATCGGCATCAGTTTCGACGCCGACACCGTGGAGGCGGCGGCGACAAGGCGGCGCGTCTTCGACATGGCCGCCAGCGACCGTCTGGCGGTGGCCGGCATGCATCTGCACTTCCCGGGCGTCGGCCATATCGCGCGGCGGGGCGATGGTTACGCGCTGCTGCCGGAACCCTGGGCCTTCACGATCTGACCACGGCAATCGAGTGAAAGTGCCGGCGGCCCGAGGCCACGGCGCCGACATGGCGGCGGAGATGACGCCAAAGGGCATGCTGGAAGGGTGATTCGATGCCCGTATCCCAGCAATTACTCGGGAGTCGCGCGGCAAGGGCGCGCGAAGCGGGAATCGTCCCGTCGCCGGCCCGCATCGCGCCGAACGGTCGCGAAGAGCGGTCCACTCGTGAATAAAGCGATGCCCGTGGTGTGTTTCACGTGAAACACCGCGGCGCCTGCTCGGGAGTCGCGCGGCAAGGGCGCGCGACGCGGGAATCGTCCCGTCGCTGGCCCGCACCCCGCCGATCGGTCGCGAGTAGCGGTCCCCTCGTGAATGGAGAGATGCCCGCGAAGTGTTTCACGTGAAACACATCGGCGCCCCGTCAGGCGGTTTACCACCCGGCGGCCAGGCATGTTGCAAAAATGCCACATATCCGATGATCGTTTCCCGGCCGCTCCGGCCCGCCGCGCCCGGCTCCCGCCAACCACGGCGGCAGGGTCTGGTCGAGCCGGTCGCGCGGCTCGGGCGGTTGCCGGCTGGATCCGCGGCCTCCATTGCCGGCGCTGCCGGGACAATCGCGCCGATCCGGCACGAGGGGTCCTCGTTGCCACTTTGCTTCGCCCGATTGCCCCGACGATCCGACCGTTGCCGGTAGGCAGGGCGCGGGCGCGCCCCTACATTGGGGACGGACGGGCGACGGAGAGCCACGATGGACGCGGTATCGACACTGGCGCTGGCACTGGGCAGCGGATGGGCGAGCGGGATCAATCTCTACGCCGCCATCCTGACGCTGGGCGTCGCGGGGCGGCTCGAGGTCCTGAAGCTGCCAGTCAATCTGGAAGTGTTGCAATCGCCCCTGGTGCTGGCGGTGGCGGCGCTGCTCTACGCGGTCAACTTCCTCGCCGACAAGATTCCCTTCGTCGATTCCTTCAACGACTTCATCCATACCTTCCTGCGCATTCCGGCCGGCGCGTTGCTGGCGGCAGGCGCCGTCGGTCATCTCGATCCGGCCATCGCGGTGGCCGCCGGCATGGCCGGCGGAACCCTCGCCACCGGCAGCCATCTCGCGAAGTCGGGCACCAAGGCGGTGGTCAACGCCTCGCCCGAGCCTTTCAGCAACATCGCGGTCTCGCTGGTCAGCGACGTCGCGGCGATCGGCGGCGTCTGGCTGGCGATCCGGAACGCCACGCTGTTCCTGATCCTGCTGACGATCGTCGTGGGTCTGACGATCTGGCTGCTGCCGAAGTTGCTGCGGGCCGTGTTCGGCCTGTTTCGCAGGATCACCGGGCGCGCCGCGCGCGTGGCGCCGGGGAAACCGTGGCCAGGGCGAGCCGCCGGCCTCGACAGGCCGCCCGGCCCGCGCTAGGTCGGCGGCCATGACCGACCACACATCCGCGCCGATGCCGCGCCCGCCCGCCGTCGAAACGCCCGACGTCTGGTTGTTCGATCTCGACAACACGCTCTATCCGTCGCGCTGCGACCTGTTCGCCCAGACCGACCGCAAGATCGGCGAGTTCATCTCGCGCCTGCTCGACGTCCACTACGACGAGGCCAAACGGCTTCAGAAGGACTACTGGCGGCAATACGGTACGTCGCTGCGAGGTTTGCAGACCCTGCACAAGGTCGATCCCGTGGCCTACCTCGACTACGTCCACGACATCGACTACGCGCCGGTACCGGTCAGCCCCGCGCTCGACCAGGCGCTGACGGAATTGCCCGGTCGCAAGCTGGTGTTCACCAACGGCACCGTGAAGCACGCCGAGCGCGTGATGGAGAAGCTCGGCGTCGCCCACCATTTCGAGGCGATCTACGACATCGTCGCGGCCGACTACGTGCCCAAGCCGGAAATGGTGGTCTACCGCGACCTGACGACGCGTTATGGCGTCGATCCGACCCGCGCCGCCATGCTCGACGACATCGCGGTCAATCTGCGGCCGGCCTCCCAGCTGGGCATGCGCACGGTCTGGATCCGCACGCCCGAGAGCGTCCAGCGCGCCCAACCCGACGCATTGCAATGGATCCACCACCAGACCGACGACCTCGTCGACTGGCTCCAGGAATGGCTGGCGGCGCGGCGGTAGCGAACTGCGGGTTCACACATCGCGACGGACGGAAGCGTTCAGTCCCGGTGTCATCCCGAGCTTGCCGAGGCATCCCGGATTCTTCGACACGTCGCGAGACATCGCCATCGCTCCGGGGTCCCTCGGCAAGCTCGGGATGACACAGGACTCGCGATGCCGAGCGTGCGCCAACCGCTGGAAGCACGCACTTTTTCGTGACCGCGAGCGGTATGAATCGGCCCGCCGATTGCGGCTGGTCGTCGCCGCGTCAGGCTTGCTTCATGTCGAGCAGGGCGCGGCGGATGCCGCGGGTGCGTTCGAAAATCTCGAACAGCTTGTCGCCCTCGCCCCAGCGGATGGCGCGCTGGAGGTAGAACAAATCTTCCTGGAAACGGGCGAGGATTTCCAGCACCGCCTCGCGGTTGTTGAGGAACACGTCGCGCCACATCGTTGGATCGGACGCCGCGATGCGCGTGAAATCGCGGAAGCCGCCGGCCGCGAACTTGATGACCTCGGAACGCTGTTCGCCGGCCATGTCGTCGGCGGTACCGACGATGGTGTAGGCAATCAGGTGTGGCAGGTGCGAGACGATGCCCAGCACCTTGTCGTGCCAGTCCGGCGCCATGAACTCGACCATCGAGCCACAGCCGCGCCAGAACTCGGCCAGCCTGTCGGCGGCGGCGCGGTCGACGCCTTCCAGCGGCGTGACGATGCACCAGCGGCCCTTGAACAGATCGGGAAAGCCGGCCTCGGGGCCGGAGTGCTCGGTGCCGGCGATCGGATGGGCAGGCACGAAATGCACGCCGGCGGGCACGTGCGGTCGCATGTCCCTGATCACGGCCTGCTTGACCGAGCCGACGTCGGACACGATCGCGCCGGGTTTCATGTTCGGGGCGATGACGCGCATGTTCTCGCCGCAGGCGCCGACCGGCGTGCAGACGATCACGAGGTCGGCGTCTTTCACCGCCGCCGCGAGATCGGTGCCGCAATGGTCGACGATGCCGAGCCGATTGGCGGTGTCGGCGGTCGCCTGGCTGCGGGTGGCGGCGACGACGGTGCGCACGAGGCCCTCGCGCTTCGCGGCCAGCGCGATCGACGAGCCGATCAGACCGATGCCGATCAGCGCCAGCTTGTCGAACAGCGGCGCCGGCTTCGCCTCGGGTACGCTCACTTGGCGGTCGCCAAGCGGGCGAGCGAGGCGCGCACCGCCCCGACCTCTTCCTCGGTCCCGATGGTGATGCGCAGATGGTCGGGCAGGCCGTAGCCGGCGACCATGCGCGGAATCAGCCCGTCCTTCATCATCCAGTCGTTGGCGGCTGTGGCGCGGTCCGGCGAGCCAAAGCCGACCAGCAGGAAGTTGCCGACGCTGGGGCGGGGCTGGAGGCCAAGCTGGGCCAGTTCGCCCGACAGCCATGGCAGCCAGCGGTCGTTGTTGGCGCGGCTGGCGTCGGTGTGGGCGAGGTCGGCCAGTGCCGCCACGCCGGCGGCCTGGGCGGCGAGGTTGACGTTGAAGGGCTGGCGCAGCCGGCTCATCGCGTCGGCGACGTGCTCGGGCATGTACATCCAGCCAAGCCGCAGACCACCCAGGCCGTAGATCTTGGAAAAGGTGCGGGTCATCACCACGTTCTCGGCCGCATCGACGAGGTCGACGCCGGACTCGTAGTCGTTGCGCGCCACGTATTCGGCGTAGGCGGCGTCGATCACCAGCAGCACGTTCTTCGGCAGGCCATCGTGCAGGCGCTTGACCTCGTCCTTGGTCAGGTAGCTGCCGGTCGGGTTGTTCGGATTGGCGACGCAGACGATGCGGGTGCGATCCGTGACCTTCGCCAGCATCGCGTCGACGTCGGTCCGGTAGTCCTTCTCGGGTGCCGCCACCGGCGTGGCGCCGACGCCGAGCGCGTTGATCGGGTACATCAGGAAGCCATACTGGCTGTACAGCAGCTCGTCGCCCGGACCGCAGTAGGCGCGTACCAGCAGGTTCAGCAGCTCGTCCGATCCGGCGCCGCAGGCGATGCGGCTCGGCGACAGGCCATAGTGGCGGCCGATCGCGGCACGCAGCTTCTCGGAGCCGCCGTCGGGATAGCGGTGCAGTTCGGCGGCGGCACTCGCGTAGGCCTCCATGGCCTTCGGACTCGGTCCCAGCGCGCCCTCGTTGGAGGACAGCTTGACCACCTTGGCGACGCCCTCGACCGAGTCCTTGCCCGGAACGTAGGGCGCGATTTTCATGATGCCGGGGTGCGGCGTGGGGCGTGTCATGACGCTCTCCTCGGAAGTCGAACGCGCGGTCAGCGCAGGATGGGTGGCACGGCGTAGGCGCCCAGCGACACGACGCGCGCGTTCTCGGCCGCCAGCGCCACGCGCGCCAGCTCAAGCCTCGGGTCGCCGTCGCCGACGAAGGTTGGAACCTCGAACAGGTCGGCGTGCTGGCCGCCCTGGTCGGCGCCGAGCGCGTTGGACGGGGCCGGAAAGCCCGCCTTGCGGATGGCGTCGAGGATGCGGCCGCGGCTGATTTCGGAAGTCGTCTCCACCGCGATCAGCGAGCGGTCCTCGCCGCTGGGCTCGGCTTCGAGCCGGGCGATGACATAGGCGTCGAGCCCGCGGCCACGGCTGTTGGGCATCGCCACGAAGGGCAGCCGCTGGATGATGTTGGGGGTGGTCGGATCGCCGCTCATCAGGCGCGGCCACCACGGCGAGGGCTCGTCCTGCACGGGCGCCGGCACGACGCCGATGGTCGAGGGATCGCCACGCACCGCGGCGATCACCTGCGGCGTGGTTTCCACCGCGACGAACGGAATCTGTCCGCCGAACTGGTCGCGCGCGAGATCCCAGAATCCGGGCTGGTCGGCGGGGCGACAGACCACGACCCGCACCGGGCTCTGCAGAAACGTAAAGGCGCCCATGATCTCGCGCCAAACCCGCACCAGGGCGGTTGCCGGAAACCGTCCGTCGTGGCGCGACAGCAGGCGGCGCAGAACCTGGGCCTCGCGGCCGGTACGCAGGGCGAGCACGGAACTCGGACCCTTGGCGCGCGCGATGGTGTCGACCAGTTCGGCGCGGCGCTTCAGCAGATCGTGAAGGGCATCGTCGATGCCATCGATCTGGCCGCGCAGTTCGTCGAGGGAAGGGCTGGTCATCGGATGTACGCGGAACCCAGTCACGGAAAAGGCGATACATCTAGTCGGCGGCCTCGCCAAAGGCAAAGAAAACGTTGACAGTTCAAGGGGCTGCCCCCTAGCTACCGCGCCTTCACGGGTTTGGCGGCGACGATCGTCCCCGCCCGCCCGCCGTCGAGGCAGGAGAGCCGTTTCCGATGCACGCCGCCGCCCCCGTCGCGACCGCCGCCCCCGTCGGCGCGGACACGCTGGCCGGATCGTCGCCGGCGGTGCGCCAGGCGCTGGATGCGTCGCATCAGGTCTGGCTGGGGCCGCTGCGGCTGGATTGCGGCGTCGAACTGGCGCGTTTTCGCGTCGCCTACCGTACCTACGGCACGCTGAACGTCGAGCGGAGCAACGCCGCCCTCGTGTGCCACGCGCTGACGCTCGACCAGTTCGTCGCCGACGAGCACCCCGTCACCGGCAAGCCGGGCTGGTGGGACACGCTGGTCGGTCCCGGCCAGCCGCTCGATCCGGCCCGCTATTTCGTGATCTGCGCCAACGTGCTGGGCGGCTGCATGGGCAGCACCGGTCCGCTCGACGTCGACCCCGCCACCGGCAAGCCCTACAATCTGTCGTTTCCGGTAGTCACCATCGCCGACATGGTGCGCGCCCAGGCGATGCTGCTCGACCATCTCGGCATCGAGAGCCTGTTTTGCGTCGTCGGCGGCTCGATGGGCGGCATGCAGGTGCTGCAATGGGCGGCCGCCTACCCCAAGCGCGTGTTCGCGGCCATACCGATCGCCACCGCGGCCCGCCATTCGGCCCAGAACATCGCCTTCAACGAGATCGGCCGCCAGGCCATCCTCGCCGATCCGGGCTGGCACGGCGGCGACTACCATGCTCATGGCACCCTGCCGGCGCGCGGACTGGCGGTGGCGCGCATGATCGCCCACATCACCTATCTCAGCGAGGCGGCCCTGCAGCGCAAGTTCGGGCGCAACCTTCAGGATCGTACCGCCGTCGGCTTCGGTTTCGACGCCGATTTCCAGGTCGAGAGCTATCTGCGCCACCAGGGCAAGTCCTTCGTCGAGCGGTTCGACGCCGACAGTTATCTCTACATCACCCGCGCGATGGACTATTTCGATCTCGCCGCGGAACATGGCGGCAACCTCGCCAACGCCTTCAAGGGCACCCCGACCCGCTTCTGCCTGATGTCCTTCACCAGCGACTGGCTGTTTCCCACCCACGAGAGCCGCACGGTGGTGCGCGCCCTCAACGCGGTCGCCGCCAACGTCTCCTTCGTCGAGGTCGAGACCGACAAGGGCCACGACGCCTTCCTGCTCGACGAACCGGAGATGTACCGCACGCTCGCCGGCTTCCTGCAGGGTGCCGCCAACGCCCGCGGCCTGAAGTTCCCGGCATGAATGCCAGGCAGCGCGACAAGATCCGCGTCGACCTGCAGCGGATCGCCGACATGATCGAGCCCGACACCCGCGTGCTCGACGTCGGCTGCGGCGACGGCGCCCTGCTGGCATACCTGCTGCGCGAGAAGGGCGTCGATGGTCGCGGCATGGAGCTGAGCCAGGCCGGCGTGAACGCCTGCGTCGCGGGCGGCCTCAGCGTCGTGCAGGGCGACGCCGACGCCGATCTCGCCCACTATCCCGACGGCGCCTTCGATTTCGTCGTGCTCAGCCAGACCTTGCAGGCCACGCGGGCGCCGGGCGAGGTGCTGCGCCAGATGCTGCGGGTGGGAAAACGCGCCATCGTGTCGTTTCCCAACTTCGCGCACTGGCAGGTTCGCGCCAGCCTGATGTTCGGCGGCCGCATGCCGCGGACCGACGCGCTGCCGTTCGGCTGGCACGACACGCCCAACATCCATCTCTGCAGCATCGACGATTTCCGCGCCCATTGCGCCGACACCGGCGTCGTCGTCGAACGCGCCCTCACGCTCGACCGCCACGGCAAGCCGCTGGGCGGCCCGGCGCTGTCGCTCGCCAACCTGTTCGGCGCGCAAGGGCTGTTCCTGCTGCGCCAGGGGTAGGGTCCGCCGGACCGCCTTCGCAAGGGATTCCCGGATCGATCCGGGCGGGCCTTCCGGCCGTTCATGGTGCCGGGCATGTTCCATTGCCGTGACTGCGTCGACGTCGATCGCGTCGATGCCATCGATCAACCGGGTCGAAAGCGGCACGACAGCCCCGACGAGGCTGCGAGTTTCCCGTGCGTGGTACCGTGATCGATGGTTTGATCGCGACCGTCGGTCGGCGCGGAAAGCCGGCGACGAGGCGAGGGAGCGGTCGATGGCGACGTGTCTGGACTACGCGAAAATTGCCTACGCGGCGTATTTCACCGGCCCCAACCAGTATTATACCAAGTCGCCTAAAGATTGACACACGCCCAGTCTCGCGTGGCGATCGACCGGATCCTGTCTGGATCGCCGACCAGGAAGCGCCACGCGTCGACGCATGCCCCGACGATGGCGTCGTAGCCATCCCACACGAGGTGGCTCAGTT
>CAMDVZ010000032.1 GCA_945878895.1 Caenispirillum bisanense
GGGCGACCGACGAATAGGCGATCAGCTTCTTCATGTCCTCCTGCACCAGCGCCACCAGCGAGGTGTAGACGACGGCGATGCAGGACAGTCCGAAGACGAGCGGCGTGAAATAGTCCGACGCCAGCGGCAGGATCGGGATCGAGAAGCGCAGGAAACCGTAGGCGCCCATTTTCAACAGGACGCCGGCCAGGATCACCGAGCCCGCGGTCGGCGCCTGGACGTGGGCGTCAGGCAACCAGGTGTGGACCGGCCACATCGGCACCTTGACCGCGAAGGAGGCGAAGAACGCCAGCCACAGCCAGAACTGCCATTCGAACGGCAGCTTCAGCGCCATCGCCGCGGCAACGTCGGTGGTGCCGGCCTTGAAGTAGATGGCGATGATCGCCAGCAGCATGAAGACCGAGCCGGCCAGCGTGTAGAGGAAGAACTTGAAGGCGGCATAGACGCGGTCCTTGCCGCCCCAGATGCCGATGATCAGGAACATCGGGATCAGCACGGCCTCGAAGAAGACGTAGAACACCATGAAATCGAGAGCGCAGAACATCCCGACCATGAAGGTCTCGAGCACCAGGAACGCGGCCATGTACTCGCGCACGCGGGTCTCGATGGCTTCCCAGCTGGCGAAGATGCAGATCGGCGTCAGGAAGGTCGAGAGCAGCACGAAGGGCATCGAGATGCCGTCGACGCCCATGATGTAGGCGATCTTGTAGGCCGGGATCCATTCGGCCTTCTCGACCATCTGGAACCCGGCGTTCTTCGGATCGAAGCCGAACCAGATCCACAGCGAGACGAGGAAGGTCGCGAGCGAGGTCCACAGCGCGGCATGCCGGGCGTTGCGCGCGCCGTCCAGATCGTCGCGCGTGAACGCGAGAATCCAGACCGCGCCCACCAGCGGCAGGAAGGTCGTGAGTGACAGGATAGGCCAGGAAGCCATTTTTCTAGCGCCCGCGCGACAGCATGTACCAGGTGACGAGCAGCGCGACGCCGATCAGCATGGCAAACGCGTAGTGATAGAGGTAACCCGACTGGGTCCGGCCCAGCACGCCGGCCAGCCGCTGCGAGCCGGCCGCCAGTCCGTTGGGACCCACGCCGTCGATGATGCCGATATCGCCCTTCTTCCAGAGCTGGCGTCCCAGCCAGAAGGACGGACGCACGAACATCAGGTCGTAGAGCTCGTCGAAGTACCATTTTTTGAAGAAGAAACGGTGCACCGCCGGGAACGCGTCGACCATCATCTTCGGCAGGCCGAAGCTCGACTTCACGTAGAACCACCAGGCCAGTCCGATGCCCGCGACCGCCACGACCAGCGGCGACCACTTGACCCAGGTCGGCACGTCGTGGGCGCCGTGCAGGGCGTGGTGGTCGGGCAGGATCAGGATCGAGGCGCGCCAGAATTCCTTCTCGTGGTGCCCCACGAACCACGCCTCGCCGAGGAAGCCCGCGACGATGGCGCCGGCCGCCAGCACGTAGAGCGGGATCAGCATCGAGGGCGGCGATTCGTGGGCGTGGTCGTAGTGGTGTTTGTCGTGCGGCTTGCCGTGGAAGGTCAGGAACATCAGGCGGCAGGAATAGAACGCGGTCAGGAACGCCGCGACGATGCCGAGCCAGAACGCGTAGCCACCGACCGCGGTGTGCGCGGCATAGGCCGACTCGAGGATCACGTCCTTGGAGTGGAAGCCCGCGAAGCCGCCGATGCCGGGAATGCCGATTCCGGCCAGCGCCAGCGTGCCGATCCACATCAGCCAGTAGGTCTGCGGGATCTTGTCCTTCAGGCCGCCCATGTGGCGCATGTCCTGTTCGTGGTGCATGGCGTGGATGACCGAACCGGCGCCGAGGAACAGGAGAGCCTTGAAGAAGGCGTGCGTCATCAGATGGAACATGCCGGCCGGATAGGCCGAGACGCCAAGCGCGAAGAACATGTAGCCGAGCTGGCTGCAGGTCGAATACGCGATCACGCGCTTGATGTCGTACTGCGTCAGGCCGACGGTGGCGGCGAAGATCGCGGTCGAGGCGCCGACCACGGTGACCACGTCGAGCGCGACCTGCGAGTATTCGAACAACGGCGAGCAGCGCGCCACCATGAAGACGCCCGCCGTCACCATGGTGGCGGCGTGGATCAGGGCCGAGACCGGCGTCGGGCCTTCCATCGCGTCGGGCAGCCAGGTGTGCAGGCCAAGCTGCGCCGACTTGCCCATCGCGCCGATGAACAGCAACAGACAGCAGGCCGTCAGCGCCGGCACCGCGCAACCGAGCAGCGGGAAGGTGATTTTGGCGAGCTCCGGGGCTGCCTTGAAGATGGCGTCGAACTGCACCGAGCCGGTCAGCAGGTAGAGCGCGAAGATGCCGAGCGCGAAGCCGAAATCGCCGACCCGGTTGACGACGAAGGCCTTGATGGCCGCGGCGTTGGCCGAGGGCCGGTCGTACCAGAAGCCGATCAGCAGGTAGGACGCCAGACCGACGCCTTCCCAGCCGAAGAACATCTGCACCAGGTTGTCGGCCGTCACCAGCATCAGCATCGCGAAGGTGAACAGGCTGAGATAGGCCATGAAACGCGGCACGCTCTTGTCGTCGGCCATGTAGCCGACGGCATAGAGGTGGACCATCGAGGAGACGGTCGTCACGACGATCAGCATGACGGCGGTCAGCGTGTCGATCCGCAGCGCCCAGGCGACGTCGAAGGTGCCCGACACGATCCAGGTGGCGAGGCGCGCGGTGCCGCCGGCGCCGCCGAACCCGACCTTGAAGAAGACGAACCACGACAATGCCGCCGCCACCAGCAGGGCGCCGGTCGTGACGACCTGCGCGCCCCGGTCGCCGATGGCGCGGCCGAAGAAGCCGGCCACGAACGCGGCCAGCAGCGGCAGGAAGACGATGAGCTTGACGGCGAGATCCATGCGCGTTGGCGGGCCGGCTTGCGGCCCCTACCCCTTCATCAGGTTGATTTCCTCGACCGCGATGGTGCCGCGGTTGCGGAAATAGACGACCAGGATGGCGAGACCGATGGCGGCCTCGGCCGCCGCGACGGTCAGCACGAGCATGGCGAAGACCTGGCCGGTCAGATCGCCCATCCGCGTCGAGAACGTCACGAAATTGATGTTCACGGCCAGCAGCATCAGCTCGACCGACATCAGGATGACGATCACGTTCTTGCGATTCAGGAAGATGCCGAATATCCCGAGCGTGAACAGGATCGCCGCGACCGTCAGATAGTGTTCGATGCCGATGGTCATGGTCAGATTCCTCCGCCCAGCGGCACCTTGACCACCGACACCGCCTCGTCGCGGCGGCGCGCGATCTGGTCGGGCACGCTCTGGCGACGCACGCCCGGGCGGGCGCGCAAGGTCAGCACGATGGCCCCGATCATGGCCAGCAGCAGCACCAGGCCAGCGACCTGGAACAGGAAGAAATAGTCGGTGTAGAGCACGCGACCGAGCGCCTCGGTGTTGTCGACCCGCCCGGGTGCCGGCGTGCGGGCACGCATCGCGGCCTGGGCGCCGGGGGCCATCGTCCAGGCACCGAACGCCAGGATCAGTTCGGCGAACAGCACCAGCCCGACGGCCGCCCCGATCGGCAGGTACTTCAGGAAGCCCTGGCGCAGTTCCGCGACGTTGATGTCGAGCATCATCACGACGAACAGGAACAGCACCGCGACCGCCCCGACATAGACGATGACCAGGATCATCGCGATGAATTCGGCGCCCATCAGCAGGAACAGGGCGGCCGAATTGAAGAAGGCGAGGATCAGATAGAGCACCGAATGCACGGGATTGCGCGCGGCGACCACCATGAAGGCCGACGCCACCGTGATGGCGGCGAACAGATAGAACGCGAGGGTCTGGATGATCATGCCGGCTTCCCCGTCACCGGTAGGGCGCGTCGGCGGCGAGGTTGGACGCGATTTCCGCTTCCCACCGGTCGCCGTTGGCCAGCAGTTTGGCCTTGTCGTACATCAGTTCCTCGCGCGTCTCCGTCGAGAACTCGAAGTTCGGTCCCTCGACGATGGCGTCGACCGGGCAGGCCTCCTGGCAGAAGCCGCAATAGATGCACTTCGTCATGTCGATGTCGTAGCGCGTCGTGCGGCGACTGCCGTCCTCGCGCGGTTCGGCCTCGATGGTGATCGCCTGGGCCGGACAGATCGCCTCGCACAGCTTGCAGGCGATGCAGCGTTCCTCGCCGTTGGCGTAGCGACGCAGCGCGTGCTCGCCCCGGAAGCGCGGGCTGATCGGTCCCTTCTCGAAGGGATAGTTCACCGTCACCTTCGGCTTGAACATGTACTTCAGGGTCAGCGCGAAACCCGAGACGATCTCTCCCAGCAGGAAGGAGCGCGCAGTCCGGTCGAGAAAAGCCATGAATCCGCTCCCGCTTCAGTGGCCGCGCGCGAACGCGATCACGCCCGCCGTCGCCACCACCCAGAACAGGGAGAACGGCAGGAAAACCTTCCATCCCAGGCGCATCAGCTGATCGTAGCGATAGCGCGGGATGGTGCCCTTGGTCCACGAGAACACGAACAGCAGCGTCGCGATCTTGAGCGCGAACCAGACGACGCCGGGAACCCAGGTGAATGGCGCGAAGGGCAGCGGCGCGTGCCAGCCGCCCATGAACAGCACCACGCCCATGCCCGAGAGCAGGATCATGTTGGCGTATTCGCCGAGGAAGAACAGGCCGAACGTCATCGCCGAGTATTCGGTGTGGAACCCCGCCACCAGCTCGGCTTCCGACATCGGCAAGTCGAACGGCGTACGGTTGGTCTCCGCTAGCGAGGAGATGAAGAAAATCACGAACATCGGCAGCAGCGGCCACATGTACCAGTGATGGATGCCGCCGGTCTGGGCGCGCACGATCTCGCTGAGATTCAGCGAGCCCGAGCACAGCAGCACCGTCACCAGCACGAACCCGATCGAGACCTCGTAGGACACCATCTGGGCGGCCGAACGCAGGGCGCCGAGGAACGCGTACTTGGAGTTGCTGGCCCAGCCCGCGATGATCACGCCGTAGACGCCGAGCGAGGAGATCGCGAAGAGATAAAGGATACCGACGTTGATGTCGGCGATCACCCAGCCGTCGTCGAACGGCACGACCGCCCACGCCACCAGCGCCGTCACGAAGGTGATCATCGGCGCGATGATGAACAGCACCTTGGCGGCGCCGCTGGGGATAATGGTTTCCTTCAGGAACAGCTTCAGGCCATCCGCGAAGGGTTGCAACAAGCCGAACGGACCGACCACGTTGGGTCCGCGCCGCAGCTGGATCGCGCCCCAGATCTTGCGATCCGCCAGCGTCATGTAGGCAACCGACACCAGCAGCGGCACCGTGACCGCCAGACACTTGGCGACGATGACGATCAGCTGGCCGAGCCAGTGCGTGGTGAAGAACTCCATCAGCGGCATCGTCTACTCCGCTGCCATCGAGGGAACCGCCTGCCGCGCCGCCGTGCACGCGGCCATCGTGGCCGACGCGCGGCTGACCGGGCAGGTCATGTAGAAATTGCCGACCGGCGACGCGAAAGGCTTGTCCGTCAGCGCGCCATCGACGCCGAACGCGCCCCAGGCGCCCGGGCTCTGCACATCGACCGCGGCGAATACCGGATTGGCGCGCACCAGCCGCTCGCGAACCTGGTCCAGATCGTCGAAGGGCAACGCCTTGCCGAGCACGCCCGACAGGGCGCGCAGGATCGTCCAGTCTTCTTTCGCCTCGCCCGGCGGATGGGTCGCGCGGTTGGCGAGCTGGACCCGACCTTCGGTGTTGACGTAGGTGCCCGGCTTTTCCGTGTAGGCGGCGCCTGGCAGGACGACGTCGGCGCGATGGGCACCGGCATCGCCGTGGTGCCCCTGGTAGATCACGAACGCCTTGCCGAGGCGCGACGTGTCAATTTCGTCGGCCGCCAGCAGGTAGACGACATCGAGCTTGCCGGAGGAAGCGTCGGCGAGAATGCCGTCGATCCCGCCGGTCGTCGTCAGCCCGAGATCGAGACCACCGACGCGGCCCGCCACCGTGTGCAGCACGCAGAAACCGTTCCAGTCGGCGCGAACCGCGCCGCACGCTTCCGCCAGCGCCCGCGCCTTGGCGAGCACCGCGGCGCCATCCGGGCGCCTCAACGCGCCCTGTCCGACGACGATCATCGGATTCTTCGCGCCCTTCAGGACGCCCGCGAACGTGCCCTGCCCCGCCGCGAGTTCCGCCAACGCCGCGGCGCCGGTGCCGAGACGGGCTACGGGGTAGGTCAGATCGCCCTCGTCGGCACCGATCACGGCGATCCTGGCG
Organism: Caenispirillum bisanense; assembly: GCA_945878895.1. GTDB lineage: Bacteria > Pseudomonadota > Alphaproteobacteria > Reyranellales > Reyranellaceae > CAMDVZ01. The sequence continues at coordinate 6,262 of CAMDVZ010000032.1, forward strand.
CGCCCCGTGAGGTAGCGCCGCCGGATGCGGGCGTTCAATACGGGCGCTTCGATCCGGGGATTGCTGCCGACCAGCAGGATGACGTCGGCGGTGTCGATTCCCGCCACGCCGGCATTGAACAGATACGCGCCACGAACCGAGGCGTCGAGCGCGGCACCGTCCTGCCGGCATTCGACCCGGCTCGAACCTAGGCCGTTCAGGAGATCCTTGAGCGCGACCATCGCCTCGGCGTCGCACTGGTCGCCAACGACGGCGGCAATCCGCTCGCCCCTGACCGCCGCCACGCGCTCGCGGATCGCGGAGAACGCTTCGTCCCAGCTTGCCGGACGCAGCTTGCCGTCGCGCCGCACGTAGGGACGATCCAGCCGCTGACGCTTCAGCCCGTCGATGGCGTGGCGGGTCTTGTCGGAAATCCACTCTTCGTTGATGTCTTCGTTGATGCGCGGCAGCACCCGCATCACTTCCGATCCACGCGTGTCGATCCGGATGTTGCTGCCGAGCGCGTCCATCGTGTCGATGCTCTCGGTCTTGCGCAGCTCCCATGGCCGGGCGTTGAATTCGTAGGGCTTCGACGTCAGCGCGCCAACCGGGCAGAGATCGACGATGTTGCCGGACAGTTCCGACGACAGCGTCTTGCGCACGTAGGTCGTGATCTCCATCTGCTCGCCGCGGCCGGTCGCGCCCAGCTCCTCGACGCCCGCCACCTCGGTCGCGAAGCGGATGCAGCGCGTGCACTGGATGCAACGGTTCATCGAGGTCTTGACCAGGGGGCCCAGATCCTTGTCCGGCACCGCGCGCTTGTTCTCGTCGAACCGGCTGCCGCCGCGACCATAGCCCATGGCCTGGTCCTGCAGGTCGCACTCGCCACCCTGGTCGCAGATCGGGCAATCGAGCGGATGGTTGATCAGCAGGAATTCCATCACCCCGTGGCGTGCCTTGCGCACCACCTCGGTGTCGGTCTTGATCATCATGCCTTCCATGACCGGCATGGCGCAGGACGCGATCGGCTTGGGCGCCTTCTCCTGCTCGACCAAACACATCCGGCAATTGCCGGCGATCGACAGGCGCTCGTGGTAGCAGAAACGCGGAATCTCGACGCCGGCCAGCTCGCAGGCCTGCAGCACCGTGATGCCGGCGGGCACCTCGATCTCTTTTCCGTCGATTTTCATCTTGGGCATGTCGTGCTCCGCCGCCCTATTCCGCGGCCATCGGCCGGCCGCGGCGCTCGGCTATACGCCGCTCGAGCTCGGGCCGGAAGTGGCGGATCAGTCCTTGCACGGGCCACGCCGCGGCGTCACCCAGGGCGCAGATCGTGTGGCCCTCGATCTGGCGCGACACGTTGTCGAGCGCGTCGATCTCGCTCGGGTCGGCGTCGCCGCGAACGAGGCGTTCCATCACCCGCCACATCCAGCCGGTGCCTTCCCGGCAGGGCGTGCACTGGCCGCAGCTTTCGTGCTTGTAGAACTGGCTCAGCCGGGCAATCGCTTTCACGACGTCGGTCGACTTGTCCATCACGATGACGGCCGCCGTGCCAAGACCCGACGTGACCGCCCGCAGGCTGTCGAAATCCATCAGGATCGTGTCGCAGATCGATTTCGGCAGCAGCGGCACCGACGCACCGCCGGGGATGACCGCCAGCAGATTGTCCCAGCCGCCCCGCACGCCGCCGGCATGCTTTTCGATCAGCTCCCGCAACGGAATGCCCATCTCTTCTTCCACGTTGCAGGGCTTGTTGACGTGCCCTGAAATGCAGAAAACCTTGGTGCCGACGTTGTTCGGCCGGCCGATGCCGGCAAACCAGGCCGCACCCCGGCGCAGGATGGTCGGCGCGACGGCGATCGATTCCACGTTGTTGACCGTCGTCGGACAGCCATAGAGCCCCGCGCCGGCCGGGAACGGCGGCTTCAGGCGCGGCATGCCCTTCTTGCCTTCGAGGCTCTCCAGCAGCGCGGTTTCCTCGCCGCAGATATAGGCGCCGGCGCCGCGATGGACGTAGACATCCATTTTCCAGCCGCTGCCGCAGGCGTTTTCGCCCAGCAGGCCGGCGTCGTAGGCTTGGCGGATGGCGTTGCGCAGCGCCACGGCCTCGTCGTGGAACTCGCCACGGACGTAGATGTAGGCGGCATGCGCGTTCATCGCGAAGCCGGCGATCAGGCAGCCCTCGATCAGCGTGTGCGGTTCGTGCCGGAGAATGTCTCGGTCCTTGCAGGTACCGGGCTCGGACTCGTCGGCGTTCACGACCAGGTAGTGCGGCCGCTCGCCGACTTCCTTGGGCATGAAGGACCATTTGAGACCGGTCGGAAAGCCCGCGCCGCCGCGGCCGCGCAGTCCCGACTTCTTCATCTCGTCGATGATCCAGTCGCGGCCCTTGGCCAGCAAGGCGGCGGTCCCGTCCCAGCTGCCGCGACGGCGCGCGCCATCGAGGCCCCAGTCGTCGAAACCATAGAGGTTGCGGAAAATCCGGTCTTCGTCGCGCAGCATGCTCTACTCCGCCGCGCTCAGGATTTCGCGAGCGGCGCGGCGCCGCCGGGAATGGTCGTCAGGGTCGTCGGGCCACCCTCGGGCGCCGACGTGTGGCGGTCGACCTGCGGGCCCGGCTTCGGCGTCTCTCCGCGCTTCAGCGCCGCGATCAGCCGCTTCGTCGAGGCCTCGTCGAGATCCTCGAAATAGGTGTCGTTGATCTGGATCATCGGCGCGTTGACGCAGGCGCCCATGCATTCGACCTCGACGGTCGTGAACAGACCATCGGCGCTGACCTGGCCGGGCGCGACGCCGGTCGCTTCGCGGCAGGCCTTCATCACGGCGTCCGATCCGCGCAGCCAGCATGGCGTGGTCGTGCACACCTGCAGCAGATGTTTACCGCGCGGCTTGAGCTGGAACATCGTGTAGAAAGTCGCGACCTCGTAGACACGGATCGGCGCCATGTCGAGCAAGCCCGCCACGTAGTCCATCGCCGCCCGCGGCAACCAGCCATCGTGCTGGCGCTGGGCGAGATCGAGGCAGGCGATCACCGCGCTCGCCTGACGGCCAGCCGGGTATTGCGCGATCTGCTCGCGCGCCAGCGCCAGATACTCCGGCGTGAACTGGAAATCGACGACGACGGGAACGTCGGTCGGATCGGCGGTGATCATGGCCATGCCCGTCTCCTACCGGTCCACTTCGCCGAACACGATGTCGAGCGAGCCGATGTTGGCGGAGAGATCCGCCAGCTGATGGCCCTTCGACATGAAGTCCAGCGCCTGCAGGTGGGCGAACCCCGGCGAGCGGATGTGACAGCGGTAGGGTTTGTTCGTGCCGTCCGACACGATGTAGACACCGAACTCGCCCTTGGGAGCCTCGACGGCGGCATAGGCTTCGCCAGCCGGCACCTTGTAGCCCTCGGTATAGAGCTTGAAGTGGTGGATCAGCGCTTCCATCGAGGTCTTCATCTCGGCCCGCCGCGGCGGCGTGATCTTGCGGTCGTCGGCCGATACCGGCCCGGTGACCTTGGCGAGCGCGTCGAGGCACTGGATCATGATCCGGTGACTCTGGCACATCTCCTCCATGCGCACGAGATAGCGCGCGAAGCAGTCGCCGGTCTTGCCCACGGGCACGTCGAAATCGACCTTGTCGTAGGTGTCGTATGGCTGCGATCGGCGCAGGTCCCACGGCACGCCCGAGGCCCGCAACATCGGACCCGAGAACCCCCAGGCGATGGCATCGTCGGCGCCGACGGTACCGATGTCGACGGTCCGCTGCTTGAAGATGCGGTTCTCGGTCACGAGACGCTCGAGATCGTCGAGCACGGCCGGAAACGTCCCGCACCAGGCGCGGATATTGTCGGCCATGCCAGCAGGCAGGTCGCGGTGCACGCCGCCGGGCCGGAAGTAGGCCGCGTGCATGCGCGAACCCGACACGCCCTCGTAGAACTCCATCAGCAACTCGCGCTGCTCGAAGCCCCACAACGTCGGGGTGATCGCGCCGACGTCCATCGCGAAGGTCGTGACGTTCAACAAATGGTTGAGAATGCGGGTGATCTCCGAGAACAGCACCCGGATCCACTGCCCGCGCTCGGGTACCGCGACGCCCAGCAGCTTCTCGACCGTCAGCGCGTAGGCGTGCTCTTGGCACATCGGCGAGACGTAATCGAGCCGGTCGAAATAGGGCACGGCCTGGAGGTAGGTCTTGTGTTCAATCAGCTTTTCGGTGCCGCGATGCAGCAGGCCGATATGCGGATCACAACGCTCCACGATCTCGCCGTCCATCTCGACGACGAGGCGCAGCACGCCGTGCGCGGCAGGATGCTGCGGCCCGAAATTGAGCGTCAGGTTCTTGATTTCGGCGTCGGCCATGAGATGTGTCCCGGCGCCGGCTATTGCTTCGTCGCCTTCTCGTCGCCTGGCAGGACGGCTCGAGCGCCCTCCCAGGGACTGAGAAAGTCGAAACGGCGGAATTCCTGGGTGAGTTTCACCGGCTCGTAGACAACACGCTTCTCGACGTCGTCGTAGCGCATCTCCACGAAGCCCGTCAGCGGGAAGTCCTTGCGCAGCGGGTGTCCCTCGAAACCATAGTCGGTGAGGATGCGGCGCATGTCGGGATGGTCGGAGAACCAGACTCCGTAGAGATCCCACACTTCGCGCTCGAACCACGGCGCCGACGGAAACAGGCTCGCCGCCGACGGCACGGGCGTTTCCTCGCCGGTGGCGATCTTCACCCGGACGCGCATGTTGTGACGCAAGCTGAGCAGATGATAGACAACCTCGAAGCGCGCCGGCCGCTCGGGATAGTCGACGCCACACACGTCGATCAGCTGCCGGAACTGACACTTCGAGTCGTCGCGCAGGAAACCCAGCAACCCGATCAGCCGGTCCGCCGACGTCGTCAGGGTCAGTTCGTCGAGACGGCGCGCTTTCGCCGCGATCAACGCCGCCGCGGACGCGTCGAGGTGCGCCTCCAGATCGCCGAGCTTGTCGTCCATGTCGGTCTCGCGCCCCGCTCGATCAGCGCGTCAGCGTGCCGGTCCGCCGGATTTTCTTCTGCAATTGCAGAATTCCGTAGACCAGGGCTTCGGCGGTCGGCGGGCAGCCGGGGACATAGACGTCGACCGGAACGATCCGGTCGCAGCCACGCACGACGGCGTAGCTGTAGTGATAGTAGCCGCCGCCATTGGCGCACGAGCCCATCGAGATCACGTAGCGCGGCTCCGACATCTGGTCGTAGACCTTGCGCAGGGCCGGTGCCATCTTGTTGGTCAGCGTGCCGGCCACGATCATGAGATCGGCGCTGCGCGGACTGGGCATCGGCGCCACGCCGAACCGGTCGAGGTCGTAGCGTGCCATCCAGGAATGGATCATCTCGACGCCGCAGCACGCCAGACCGAACGTCAGGCCCCACAGCGAGCCCGACCGGGCCCAGTTGACGACCTTGTCGAGCTGCGCGACGACGAAACCCTTGTCGGCCAGTTCGTCCTGGAGCGCGCGGCTGAGAGCCTCGTCGCCGGGACGGACGCCAACCGGCTGGATCACTCCCATTCCAGCGCCCCCTTCTTCCACTCGTAGACAAAGCCGACGGTCAACACGCCGAGGAACAGCATCATCGACCAGAAGCCGACCATGCCGATCTCGCCGAACGCCGAGGCCCACGGAAACAGGAACGCGACCTCAAGATCGAAGATGATGAAGAGGATCGCCACCAGATAGAACCGCACGTCGAACTGGCCACGCGCGTCACCGAACGGCGCGAAACCGCATTCGAAGGGAGACAATTTCTCGGAATCGGGATGTTGTTTGGCGACCAGATAGGATCCGCCGACCATGACGCAGACGATCCCGACGGCGATGCCGAAAAACACGAGGATCGGCAGATATTCGGCAAGCAGCCCGTTCATGCGTCCCCCTCCCCCGGCTATCGCGCGTCGTACCTGCCTGCGAGCCGACGGGGGTATCCGCCGCGGTTGCCGCCAGTGGCGGTTTCCTGGCCTGCGCCTACCGGCGACGCCCGGCGACCGGCGGTCGCCACGACGAACCAACTTGACCTTTTTCCATTCCCCCGGGCTCTGGCGAGCAACCGGGCAAATGGCGCGAGCGACGGGACTCGAACCCGCGACCTCCGGCGTGACAGGCCGGCATTCTAACCAACTGAACTACGCCCGCGTTTGGCCTTGTTGGCGGGCGCACGTTTAGACGACCGACTCCGGTGTGTCAACCACAAGACCTTGTGAAATCAGGCTCTTTTCGAGACGATTGACGCTGCCTCTCGACATGCGATACCGCGCGTGGTGGGCGATGACGGGCTCGAACCGCCGACCCTCTCGGTGTAAACGAGATGCTCTACCAACTGAGCTAATCGCCCGTCCCACGGCGTCCGTTGCCTAGCATATCGCGCGCTCCGGCGCGACGTTCGCGCGCGTCAGCCGTTCAGCGTGTCCTTCAGGCCCTTGCCGGCCTTGAACTTGACCTGATTGGACGGCCCGATTTTAATCTTCTCGCCGGTCCGCGGGTCGCGTCCTTCGCCGCCCTTGCGCCGGGCGGGCGAGAACGATCCGAACCCGACGATCATCACGCGTTCCTTGCGCTTCAGCGTCCGGCCGATGATATCGAACGTCGCGTCCAGTGCCTTGGCGGCGTCCGATTTCGATATTCCGGCGGTGGTGGCGACCGCGACGATCAGGTCGTTCTTGTTCATGGCGAAGCTCGCGAGGGACGTCCGGGCGCATCCGGAACGGCACGGGACGGGAGCCCGTTGCGTCGAGCCACTGTAGGGGGCGTCCCGGCCGGCGTCAACGCGCCGCACCGTATCTGGTGGTCAACCATCCCACCGCCACAACATCTGCCTGCAAACGAAAGCAGCACCGGACAAGCCGGCGCCGCCGATACTGTTCGGGCCTGTCGCCTCAGTGCGTCATCACGCCCTCGACGGCACCGTCGTCCTTGGTCGGCATGTCGGATTCCGGCGGCTCCGTCCATTCGATCGGAACCAGCGGCGAAACGAGGGCGTTGGCCAGTACCTCGTCGACGGTCGTCACCGGGATGATCTTCATCCCGTTCTTCACGTTGTCGGGGATCTCGGCGAGATCCTTCTCGTTGTCCTTGGGGATCAACACCGTCTTGATGCCGCCGCGCAGCGCCGCCAGCAATTTTTCCTTCAGCCCGCCGATCGGCAATACCCGACCGCGCAACGTGATCTCGCCGGTCATCGCGATATCCTTGCGAATCGCGATGCCGGTAAGCACCGACACGATCGACGTGCACATCCCGACGCCGGCCGACGGACCGTCCTTGGGCGTGGCGCCCTCCGGTACGTGGACGTGGATGTCGCGCCGCTCGAAGATCGTCGGCTTGATGCCGTAGGACACCGCGCGCGACCGGACGAACGAGCGCGCCGCCTGGATGGATTCCTGCATCACGTCGCCGAGCTTGCCGGTGATGGTCATGCGGCCCTTGCCGGGCACCAGGACGGCCTCGATCGACAGCAACTCGCCGCCGACCTCGGTCCACGCCAGACCGGTGGTCACCCCGACCGCGTCCTCCAGTTCCGCCTCGCCGTAACGGTAGCGCCGGATTCCGGCGTACTTGTCGAGATTCTTGGGAGTCACCTTTACCTTGGTGACGCCGTCCATCAGGATTTCCTTGGTCGCCTTGCGCGAGACGTTGGCGATCTCGCGCTCGAGATTCCGGACCCCGGCCTCGCGCGTGTAGTAACGAACCAGATCGCGCAACGCCTTGTCGGTGATGTCGATCTCGCCCGGCTTGAGGCCCGCGGCGTCGGTCTGCTTGCGCAGTAGATGCCGCTTGGCGATCTCGACCTTCTCGTCCTCGGTGTAGCCCGCCAGGCGGATCACTTCCATGCGATCCAGCAACGGCTGCGGCATCCGCAGAGTGTTGGCCGTGGTGATGAACATCACGTCCGACAGGTCGTAGTCGACCTCCAGGTAGTGGTCGTTAAACGTGCTGTTCTGCTCCGGATCCAGCACCTCGAGCAACGCCGCCGACGGATCGCCGCGCCAGTCCGAGCCGAGCTTGTCCACTTCGTCGAGCAGGACCAGCGGATTGGACGCCTTGGCTTTCTTCATCGATTGCAGGATCTTGCCCGGCATCGATCCGATATAGGTCCGCCGGTGACCGCGGATCTCGGCCTCGTCGCGCACGCCGCCCAGCGACATGCGCACGAAATTGCGCCCCGTCGCCTTGGCGATCGACTTGCCCAGCGACGTCTTGCCGACGCCCGGCGGCCCAACGAGGCACAGGATCGGCCCCTTCATCTTGTCGACGCGCTGCTGGACCGCGAGATACTCGAGGATGCGCTCCTTGACCTTCTCGAGAGCGTAGTGGTCGGCATCGAGAATCTGCTGGGCGCCCTTCAGGTCCTTCTTGATGGTCGTGCGCTTCTTCCACGGAATCGACAGCATCCAGTCGAGGTAATTGCGCACCACCGTCGCCTCGGCCGACATCGGGCTCATCGTGCGCAGCTTCTTGACCTCGGTCAGGGCGCGTTCACGCGCCTCCTTGGACAGGCGCGTCTTCTTGATGCGCTTCTCCAGTTCCGAGACCTCGTCCTTGCCGTCCTCGCCCTCGCCGAGTTCCTTCTGGATCGCCTTGAGCTGTTCGTTGAGATAGTACTCGCGCTGCGTCTTTTCCATCTGCCGCTTGACGCGGTTGCGGATCTTCTTCTCGACCTGGAGGACGCTGATCTCGCCTTCCATCATGCCGTAGATCTTCTCGAGCCGCTCGGCGACCGATTCGATCTCCAGCAGGGCCTGCTTGTCGGCGATCTTGAGCGCCAGATGGGCCGCGATCGTGTCGGCGAGCTTGCTGGGATCGTCGATCTTGTTGATCGAGACGACGACCTCCGGCGGCACCTTCTTGTTGAGCTTGACGTACTGCTCGAACTCGCTGGCGACGGTGCGCGCCAACGCCTCGACCTCGGCGCCCTCGCCGCCCTTCTCCTCGACGATCTCGGCTCGCGCCTCGAAGAAATCCTTGCGCCCGGTGAATTCGGAGATGCGCGCGCGCTTGCCGCCCTCGACCAACACCTTGACGGTGTCGTCGGGCAACTTGAGCAGCTGCAGGACCGTTCCGACGGTGCCGAACATGTGGATGTCGTCGGTCGTCGGGTCGTCCTGGCTGGCGTTCTTCTGGGCGACGAGCAGTATCTGCTTGTCTTCCTTCATCACGTCCTCGAGCGCCTTCACGGACTTCTCGCGTCCGACGAACAAGGGCACGATCATGTGCGGGAAAACGACGATGTCCCTCAGCGGCAACACCGAGAAGACCGTGCCTCGGGTGGACGTGCTCATGGAGCCTCGCAATTCATTTCATTCTGTCGTGGCCCGGACCGGCATCGGCCGCCAGCGTCTCGTATCGACCGCCGGCGCCACGATTTCTGTCCGTCCACGCTGATAGATGGCCCGGCGGCGAAGCGATTCAAGGTCGTTGACGCTCCGCCGGCCGCCTCGCGAAAACGGACATCAAGCCTGCTGGGCGGGTGCTGCTTCCAGCTCCTTGCGGTCGCTGTACGTGTAAAGCGGCTGGGCGCGCCCTTCGACGACCTCGCGATTGATGACGACTTCGTCGACGCCATCGAGTCCAGGCAGGTCGTACATCGTGTTCAGGAGGATGGCCTCCATGATCGAGCGAAGGCCGCGGGCGCCGGTCTTGCGCTGGATGGCGCGGGTCGAAATTCCGCGCAGCGCGTCGTCGGTGAAACGCAGCTTGGTGCGCTCCATCTCGAACAACCGCTGATACTGCCGCACGAGGGCATTCTTGGGCTTGGTCAGGATTTCGACCAGCGCCGCCTCGTCGAGGTCGTCGAGCGTGGCGATGACGGGCAAACGGCCGACGAACTCGGGGATCAGGCCGTACTTCAGCAGATCCTCGGGCTCAAGATCGCGCAACAATTCGCCCGTGCGACGCTCTTCGGGGCCACGCACCTCGGCGCCGAATCCGATGCCGGTTCCCTGCCGCCGCTGGCCGATGATCCGCTCGAGTCCCGAGAACGCGCCGCCGCAAACAAACAGGATATTGGTCGTATCCACCTGCAGGAATTCCTGCTGCGGGTGCTTGCGCCCGCCCTGGGGAGGCACCGAGGCCACGGTGCCTTCCATGATCTTCAGCAGCGCCTGCTGGACTCCCTCGCCCGACACGTCGCGGGTGATCGAGGGATTGTCGGACTTGCGGCTGATCTTGTCGACTTCGTCGATGTAGACGATGCCGCGCTGCGCCCGCTCGACATTGTAGTCGGAAGCCTGGAGCAGCTTCAGGATGATGTTTTCGACGTCCTCGCCGACATAACCGGCTTCGGTCAGGGTCGTGGCGTCGGCCATCGTGAAGGGCACGTCCAGCATGCGCGCCAACGTCTGGGCGAGCAGCGTCTTGCCCGAACCGGTCGGTCCGATCAGCAGGATATTCGACTTGGCGAGCTCGACGTCGTTGTTCTTCTGGGCGTGGCCGAGGCGCTTGTAGTGGTTGTGAACCGCCACCGAGAGCACCTTCTTGGCATAGTCCTGCCCGATCACGTAGTCGTCGAGCAACTGACGGATCTCGCGCGGGGTCGGGACGCCGTCCTTGGATTTGACCAAGGTCGACTTGCTCTCCTCCCGGATGATGTCCATGCACAACTCGACGCATTCATCGCAGATGAACACGGTCGGGCCGGCGATCAATTTGCGGACTTCGTGCTGACTCTTTCCACAGAAGCTGCAGTAGAGCGTGTTGCGCGAGTCGCCGCCGGTCTTGTTGGTCGCCATTGGTACGCGATCCTCCAGCTACGGCGCGCCGAGGGAAGCGCGCCGCGATAGCAATAATGTTAGTCCCGAGGGTCCGGCCCGCACAACATCAAAATGTTGTGGCCGGGTCACGCCTGCCACGCCGCTATTGGTCGCAGCCACGCTGCAAGGGGCGGACCCTTCCCGCCCCCGGATCTCGGGACGGTAGTTCAGGTCCAGATCAGGCCGCCTTGGCTTCGGGCGCCGGGCCGGGACGCTTGGCGACCACTTCGTCGATCAGCCCGAAGCTCTTGGCTTCCTCGGGCGTGAAGAACTTGTCGCGTTCCATGGCCGCCTCGATGACCTCGATGGTCTGACCGGTGTGGGTGACGTACATCTGGTTGAGTTTGGCGCGGATCGCGAGGATTTCGCGGGCCTGAATCTCGATGTCCGTCGCCTGTCCTTGCGCACCGCCCGAGGGCTGGTGGATCATGACGCGGGCGTTCGGCAACGCGTAGCGCTTGCCTTTCTCGCCCGCGGTCAGCAGCAAGGTACCCATCGAGGCGGCCTGCCCCATGACAACGGTCGACACCGAGGGCCGGATGTAGTGCATCGTATCGTAGATCGAAAGGCCCGATGTCACGACGCCGCCGGGAGAATTGATGTAGAACGAGATGTCCTTGCTCGGATTCTCGGCCTCCAGATACAGGAACTGGGCGCAAATCAGCGTCGCGATGTGGTCGTCGACCGCTCCGGAGAGGAACACGATCCTCTCCTTCAGCAGGCGGGACCAGATGTCGTAGCCGCGCTCGCTGCGGGCGGTCTGTTCGACGACCATCGGAACGAAGTAGTTGCTGTGAATTTCCATCGGGTCGCGGTCGCGGATCATGGCTTGTCCTCTGGCGTCGTGGACCGCGGGGGAACGGTCGGAAACGACTGTGGGGCGTCGGCCCCCGTCGAATCAAGGGCCAAACCAGAAATCTATCTGGGGGCTCTTGCCTCGAAGGGCAAGAGCGCCGCTCAGACCGCCGCCCTGGACTGGGCAGCTTCCTCGTCCTCGCGGGCAGCCTTGACCAGGTCGTCGGGCGAAACCGGCTTGTCGGTAACCGTGGCCAGTTCGAGGATGAAGTCGACGGTCTTGTCCTCGAAGATCGGCGCCCGCAGGCGTTCGCGCATCTCGACGTTCTTGCCGTAGAACTCGAACACCATCTTCTCCTGGCGGGGGTAGCGCTGGGCCTCGCGAACGACGGCGGCGTTGATCTCGGCCGCGGTGACCTCGATGTTGTTCTTGCGGCCGATTTCGGCCAGCATCAATCCGAGCCGGACCCGGCGGTTGGCGATGTCGCGGTACTCGACCTTCAGCTTCTCCTCCTCGGGCTTGTCCGCTTCGGGCTTGTCCGCTTCCGGTTGCCCGGCCTCGCCTTCCGGCTTCTGGCCGGCTTCCTTGCTCCGCTCGAACTGCTGCCAGATCGACTCGAACTCGCCTTCGACCAGCCCCTGGGGGACGTCGAACTTGTGGTTCTCTGCCAGATGGTCGAGCAGGCGGCGCTTGACGATCGAACGGGTCAGCTGCGTGTAGTCGCGCTCGATTCGCTCGCGCACGCCCGCGCGCATCAGGTCAAGGGTGTCGAAGCCGACCGACTTGGCCAACTCGTCGTCGACCGGACGCGGCACGAATTCCTTGATCTCGTGCGCCTTGACCGTGAACGTAGCGTCCTTGCCGGCCAGTTCGGCCGCCCCGTACTCGGCCGGGAAGGACACCTTGACTTCGCGCTCATCCCCCGCGCCGATGCCTATCAGCTGGTCCTCGAAGCCCGGAATGAGGCTGTTGGAGCCGAGCTCCAGCTCGAAGCCCTCGGCCGAACCGTTCTCGAAGGCCTTGCCGTCGATGCAGCCAACGAAGTCGATCTTCACGAGGTCGCCCTTGGCCGCGGGCCGGGCAGGCTCGACGGACTTGCGCTCGCGGTTCGCGTCGGCGATGCGGCCGATGGCCTCCTCGACCGTTTTGTCCTCGACGATGGCCTTGGGCCGCTCGATCCGGATGTTGCCATACGCAATGTCGGCGATCTCGGGCATCAACTCGACGGTCACCTCGAACTCGAGATCCTCGCCTTCCTTGATGTTCTTGACCTCGACGCGCGGCTGCAGCGCGGGGCGCAGGCCCTTCTCCTCGATCGTCTTGCCGACGCTTTCGTTGACCGACTTCTCGACCGCCTCGCCATACAGCGCCTGGCCGAACTGGCGACGCAGGATGGTCTTGGGCACTTTGCCCGGACGGAAACCCGGCTGCGACGCGGTCTTCGCCATCTCGGCCAGGCGCGTGTCGACGCTGGCGGCCAGGCTGTCGGCCGGAACCACGATCTTGTAGGACCGCTTCAGGGATTCGTTGGCGATTTCCGTCACGTTCATGATTCTGTTCCGATTCCGCTATCCGTCTGGATCCGTGCCACGAAGCACCGTCGCCCTGGTCGGCGACGGTGTGGTGCGGGCGGAGGGACTTGAACCCCCATGCCTCGCGGCGCGAGAACCTAAATCTCGTGTGTCTGCCAGTTCCACCACGCCCGCACGCGGTAGCCCGCCCGAGGGCGGGCCGCGACCAAGGGGCGCCTTCTAGCGCGCGGTCATTGGACGGTCAAAGGATTATGCTTGGTTGCTCGGCCCGGTCGACCACTCGGGCGCAACGTCGGGCCGCGCCCCGTCGACCAGGCTTGCCAGCGCCACCGGTATCCGCTCGACGACATCCTCCGCGATCAGGCCGGGGCCGAACGAGGCCGCCGCCGCGCCATGCAGCCAT
>CAMDVZ010000033.1 GCA_945878895.1 Caenispirillum bisanense
CTGTGCACGCTGTTCGCGCCCGAACCGGCGCGTCGCGATCTGTGGGCGCTGCTGGCGTTCAATCTCGAGATCGCCCGCACCCGCGAAATCGTGTCGGAACCGGCGCTGGGCGAAATCCGGCTGCAATGGTGGCGCGAAGCGGTCGACGAGGCCTTTCGTGGCGTGCCGCGCACGCATCCGGTGGCGCGTGGGCTTGCCGCCGCCATCTCCAGGGGGGGCCTGTCGCGCGACCGGTTCGAGGCGCTGCTGCATGGTCGCGGACACGATCTTTACGACGATCCGATTCCCGACCTGGCCGCGCTGGAGGCCTACGCCGACGCCACGTCGGGCGAGCTGTCGGTGCTCGCGGCCGAAGCGCTGGGCGGGCGGGACGCCGCGACACTGGCGGCGGCACGAGCAGTCGGCGTCGCGTGGGGACTGGTCGGCGTGGTCCGGGCGACGTCCTTCCTCGCCGCCCAAAGACGGCTGTTGCTGCCAACCGACAGGCTCGCCGCGCACGCGGTCGAGGCGGAGCCAGTGTTTCTCGGCCAGCCCGGCGCCGGGCTGGCCAATGTCCTGGAGGAGGTGGTGCGCCGCGCCGAGCACCATCTCGGGCAGGCCCGGGCAGCGCGCACTGCCGTTGCCGGTCAGGCCATTCCGGCGTTGTTGCCCGCCACGATCGCGCGCCACCACATCGCCCGCCTGCGACGCGGCCGGTTCGCGGTGTTCGGCGTCGCGCCGCGACCGGCCCCGCTCCTGCCGCTCGCGCTGTGGTGGGCCGCGACGACCGGCCAATATTGAAATCAGGCAGCCTGGCCGAACGGCAGGCGCGCGACGCCGGCGGCGAGCCGTTTCCGTTGATCGTCGCTGAACGCCACGATCCGGCGGGCGCGCTGGTCGAACAGCCCGCCGATTGCCTCGGCGCGGGCCGCCAGCGCACCGGTCTCGGCGTTGAACAGATAGTGGACGATGTGCAGCGTCTTTTCGGCCGACGCGGCGACGCCGCTCATCACGATGGCGGCGTCGCCGGCCCGCAGGCGACGGTCGTAGACGCATTTCATTTCCAGCACGATCGTGCCCTCGTCGCGGTCGCGCATGGCGCCACGGTCGAACCCCAGCGCGTGCCAGAGATGGCCGACGCCGTCGGAGAAGCGACTGAAATGGTGACGCGGCAACAACAGGCCGTCGGCGCCGCACTCGGCGGGCTTCACCACGTCGCGACAGATCGGCATCAGTCCGTAACCGGCGGCGCGGTCGAGCTGGAAGGCCGGTAGCGGACCGAGGGCGCCGGCGCCGCGCGGCTTTGCGTTGTCGGGCAGATCCGCGCGCCGACGTCGCGCGGCATCGAGCACGGCGGCGGGAAGCGTCGCGGCGCGGCCATCGGCGAACGCGTAGGACGTGACGCTGCCAATCGTGCCGGCGGTCTGGCCGGTATAGTGGCTGTCGAGGCGATGGAAAGCCGTCAGCGTTCGCTCGTCCACGGCGACCGGGGCGGAATGGACATCCAGCGCCTCCGCCTCGCGCATTTCGCGGTGATAGCGGATGTGGTCCTCGCGCGGCACGAGCGCGATTCCGAGACCGCTCCGCGCGGCAGGGCCGAAGCCCAGCGCGACATGCAATTGCTCCCCGGCGTCGTGGGCGAAGGCGGTGAAGAACTGCACGTTCAGATGATCGTTCTCGTCGCACTGCCAGCGATTGACGAAGGTGTGGCCGGTGGGAATCAGGTCGGGCATGGGAACGGTCCTGCGAAGGGGAGGCAGGCGATAGCATCGCCGCGCGGTTGCGGCCAACGCCGTCTCCGACGCCGTGTTTCGCGATGCGACGGCCCCGCCGCGACGCACGGCGGGCATTCGGGCGGGCGGCTCGACCTCGTGCTCGAAATCGCCCAACATGCGCTCGCTTCGATCATCGAAGGGGAGCCGATTGCCATGAGCCTGAAGGGCGCGGCCTATATCGCCGGGATCTACGAGCATCCCACGCGGTTGGCCAAGGACATATCACTGGCGCAGATCCACGCGGAGGTGGCGCGCGGCGCGCTGGCCGACGCCGGTCTGACCAAGAACGACGTCGACGCCTACTTCTGCGCCGGCGACGCGCCCGGCCTCGGGCCGATGTCGATGATCGAGTACATGGGCCTCAAGGTCCGGCACGCCGATTCGACCGATATCGGCGGCGCCTCCTACGTGCTGCATGTCGGCCACGCCGTCCAGGCGATCGCCGCGGGCAAGTGCAAGGTGGCGTTGATCACGCTGGCGGGCCGGCCGCGCGCCGAGGGCATGGCGACCGGCACCGTGCCGCGCAGCCGTGGCGGCACGCCGACCCCCGACGAGCCGTTCGAGTTCCCCTACGGACCGACGGTCGTGAACATGTACGGCATGGCGGCGATGCGCCACATGCACGAGTTCGGCACCACCAGCGAGCAGCTGGCCTGGATCAAGGTCGCCGCCTCGCACCATGCCCAGCACAACCCGCACGCACTGCTGCGCGACGTGGTCACCGTCGAGGAGGTCGTCAATTCGCCGATGATCTCCGATCCGCTGCACCGCATGGATTGCTGCGTCATCACCGACGGCGGCGGCGCCATCGTCGTGGTCGCCCCGGAGATCGCCAAGAGCCTGAACCGGCCGAAGATCAAGGTCATCGGCACCGGCGAGACGATCAAGACCCAGATGGGCGGCAAGGTCGACCTCACCTATTCCGGCGCCCGTCAGACCGGCCCCGAGGCTTTCGCGATGGCCGGCGTCAAGCCGTCGGACATCAAGTACGCCTCGATCTACGACAGCTTCACCATCACCGTGCTGATGCAGCTGGAAGACCTCGGCTTCTGCGAGAAGGGCAAGGGCGGTGCCTTCGTGTCCGATGGCAACCTGATCTCGGGTGTCGGCAAGCTGCCCTTCAACACCGATGGCGGCGGCCTCTGCAGCAACCATCCCGCCAACCGCGGCGGCCTCACCAAGGTGCTCGAAGCGGTGCGCCAGGCGCGCGGCGAAGCCCACCCCAAGGTGCAGGTCAAGAACGCCGATCTGGTGCTGGCGCATGGCACGGGCGGCTCGCTCGGCTCGCGCCACGGCAGCTCGACCGTCATTCTGGAAAGGGAGTAGACCCATGGCCCAGGAACGCAAACTGCCCGCGCCGTCGGTCTCCGACGAGACGCGCGTCTATTGGGACGGCGCCAGCGCCGGCAAGCTGATGGTGCGCCGCTGCAAGACGTGCGGCGAGGCCCATCATTATCCGCGCGCCCATTGCCCCTATTGCTTCGGCGTCGACGTCGAATGGATCGAGGCCTCGGGCAAGGGCACGCTCTACAGCTACAGCGTCATGCGCCGCGCGCCGGTGCCCTACGCGCTGGCCTACGTGAAGCTGGCCGAGGGTCCCACGATGATGACCAACATCGTCGATTGCGACTTCGACAAGCTGAAGTGCGACCAGGCGGTCAAGGTGGTGTTCAAGGCCACCGAAGGCGGTCCGGCGCTGCCAGTGTTCACGCCGGCGTGAGGGGACGACGATGGCCCATCGCGGTCTGACGTTCGGCATCTTCCTGGCGCCGTTCCACAGGGTCGGTGAGAACCCGACCCTGGGGATCGAGCGCGATCTCGAACTCGTGCAGTGGCTGGATCATCTCGGCTACGACGAGGCGTGGATCGGCGAGCATCATTCGGCGGGCTGGGAAACCATCGCCTCGCCGGAGATTTTCATCGCCGCCGCCGCCGAGCGCACGCGCCACATCAAACTGGGCTCGGGCGTCACCAGCCTGCCCTACCATCACCCGCTGATGGTCGCGAACCGGTTCGTCCAGCTCGACCACATGACGCGCGGGCGCGTCATGCTGGGCTGCGGCCCCGGCGCGTTGCCGTCCGACGCCTACATGATGGGCATCGAGCCCTCGACGCAGCGCAAGCGCATGGAGCAGTCGCTCGATGCGATCATGGCGCTGCTCAAATGCGACGGGCCGGTCACGATGACGACCGACTGGTTCGAACTGAAGGAAGCGACGCTGCATCTGGCGCCCTATTCCGATCCGCATTTTCCGATCGCCTGTGCCAGCACCATCACGCCATCGGGGATGCTGGCGGCGGGCAAGCACGGTGTCGGCGTGCTGTCGATCGCCGCGGCCCTGCCCGGCGGTCCGCAGATGATCGCGGACCAGTGGAAAATCTACGAGGACACCGCGCGAGCCAACGGCATCGAGCCCGACCGCAAGAAGTGGCGCCTCGTGGTCAACGCCCATCTCGCCGAGGACGACGAGCAGGCGCTGAAGGAAGTCCATGTCGGCGAGCGGCGCGAGACCCAGACCTATTTCGAGGACACGCTGGGGAGGCCGCCGGGCCGTTCCGACGATCCGCTGCGCGAGGGCGTCCAGATGGGCACCACGCTGGTCGGCAGCCCCGACACCGTGGCCAAGGGCATCCAGACGTTGCTGGATTTCACCAAGGGCGGTTGCGGCGGCATCCTGTTCCGGGCCCACGAGTGGGCGACGCGCGAGCAGACGATGCGCAGCTACGAGCTGTTCGCGCGCTACGTCATGCCGAGGTTCCAGGGCTCGCTCGACACGATCATGGCCTCGAACGCGTGGGCGAAGTCGAACCGCAGGACCATCTTCGGACCCAACGTGGCGGCCATCACCAAGGCCTACACCGACGCCGGCCGCGCGGTGCCCGAGGAGTTCCGTGCCCGCACGCCGGGCGCCCGCGACGTAACCTCCTGACGGGACATTCCGCCGGGACAAACGCGAAGGCCGGGCCGCAAGGTCCGGCCTTCGTCGTTCAGGCCGGCCGGCGCCGCGCCTCGTATCGGGCTATCCAGACGGTCGCGGCGCAGATCACGATGCCGCCGGCGAGAGTCCAGAGTGTCGGCAGGCTGCCGAACACGATCATTCCCATCGCGGCAGCCCAAAGCAAATCGAGAAAGCGCACCGACTGCAACGCCGAGACATCGGCGATGCGGAAGGCGCGCGTCATGGCGTAGTGCGCCGACGAACCCACCCCGCCGCAGCCGGCAAGCAATGCCCACTGCCAGGCCGTCGGCCAGCGCCAGTCGACGGCCGCCACCGGCAACAGGATCGTGCCCATGCCGATGCCGAGCCAGAACACGATCGACTCCGGCCGCTCGTGACGGGTCAGAGCCTTGGAGATCAGGAACGAAATCGCCATCAGCGGCGAACATGCCAGCAGCATCAGGCTCGGCCACGTGTCGAAATCGGCCCGGATCAGGCCCGGCCACAGCACGATCAGGACGCCTGCAAAGGCGACCAGGGTCGCTGTCCAGCGCGCACCGTACATGCGCTCGCCGAGGAACAGGGACGCGCCCAGCATCATCCAGATGGGTCCCGTGAAGCCGATCGCCGAGATCTCCGCCAGGCCGACATGGGGAATGGCCGTGAACCACAGCAGAGACCCCGCCGCATGAACCACCGAGCGGCCCGCCATCAGTAGCGGCCGGCGCGGCCGGTACGCGCTCCAGCCGGCGCGGATCACCAGCGGCGCCAGCAGAGCGGAGCCGACCACGTAACGGAGGCAGACGACTTCCGGTGGCGGCAGCTCGTGCGTCAGGAATTTCTGCGCCGCGTTCAGCCCCGCGAACAGGATGCCGGCGGCGATCATCCACGCGAGTGCCTGCAATACCGCGGGCGCACGCCGCCACTGGTCGACGACGGCGGCGACGACGGTCACGAGCGGTTGACCGACGGCCGATTCATCGCGATCCCGGTGGCAACGCTTCGGCGACGAGCGCGCCATCGCGTTCCAGCGCGTCGATCTCGGCGTCGGCGAATCCGGCCAGCGACCGCAGGACGTCGCGGTTGTGCTCGCCGAGGAACGGCGCTCGGACGGGGGCGGTGCCGGGCGAATCCGAAAAGCGCAGCGGGTTGCCGCTGCCCTTGAAGGGTCCAAGAACCGGGTCGGCGATGGTGCGGACGGTACCACGCTCGATCATGTGCGGGTGGTTCATCGCCTCTTCGATGGAGAGCACCGGCGCCACCGGAACGCGCGCGGCTTCCAGCCGGTGGACGGCGTCGTCGCGGCCGGCGAGTCCCGCGAGCCAGTCCTGGATCGTCGCGATCAACGCATCGCGATTCACCACGCGGAGGGCGTTGGTGGCGAAGCGCGGGTCCTCGACCAGATCGGGGCGCTTCATCGCGGCGCAGACGCGCGGCCACATGGCGTCCAGCGCCACGATATAGAGATAGCCGTCGCGCGCGGCGAAGACGCCCATGGGCGCTATCGCGCCGTGATGGCTGCCGGTGCGGTGCGGCTTCCAGTCGCCGAGGCTCGCCATCTCGACCGACATCTCGTTGGCGTGGAAGTAGAAGTCGAGGATCGAGATGTCGATGTGGCGGCCGCGGCCGTCGCGTTCGCGGCGGAACAGCGCGGCATTGATAGCCGCGAGCGCGGTCATGCCGGTGCCGACGTCGCCAACCGCCAGGCCGGTGAGCGCGGGCGCGCCGTCGGGGTCGCCGATCATGCTGGTGACGCCGGCATAGGCCTGGGCGATGTAGTCGAAACCGGGCAGATCGCGCAGCGGCCCCGTCTGCCCGAACGCGGAAATCGAGCACATCACGGTCCGCGGGTTGATCGCATGGACGGTGTCCCAATCGAGGCCGAGGCGGCCGATCGCGCCCGGCGAGAAATTCTCGATCAGCACGTCGGCGCCCGCCACCAGCTTGCGCAGGATGCCGGGCGTCGCGGGATGGCGCGGGTCGACGCACACACCGCGCTTGCCCTGATTGTGCTGCGCGAAGTAGGCGCTGCGGCCCTGCCGGATCGACGGCAGCGAACGACCATGGTCGCCACCCGGCGCCAGCTCGACCTTGACGACGTCGGCACCCATCTCCGCCATCAGCCGGGTGCAGACGGGACCGGCGATCACCTGGGAGAGATCGAGAACGCGAACACCCTCGAGCATGCCGGCGTTCGATGCATCCGGCGTCAACGCAGCACCGTCACCGTCTTGCGTTTGATCAGTTCGAAGTCGATCTTCGCGCCGAGCCCCGGTCCGGTCGGCGCGTGGACCATGCCGTCCCTGCCCACGACGATATCCTCGAGGAGTCCGTATTTCTGCGCGCCGTCGGGCAGCAGGACCTCGAACAATTCGGTGTTCCGGATCGCCATGATGACGTGCAGGTTGGCGACGTTGTTGAGCGAGTTGCCACCGTGGTGGACCTCGTAGTTCATGCGGAAGGCCTCGGCCAGATGCGCGGTCTTGACCAGCGTCGTGATGCCGCCCTTCACCGCCACGTCGCCGCGCAGGTAGTCGGTCGCCTGCATCATGATCCACGGCGCGTAGGAGTCGAAACCCGCGACGGGGTACTCGGTCGCCATGATGGGGATCGCGAGCTTCTGCTTGAGCTTGACGTAATTGTAGATGTCCTGGTCGGCCAGCGGATCCTCGTACCAGTGGAAGCCCATCGCCTCGACCGCCTTGCCGACCCGCATCGCGTCGGGGAAATCGTAGCTCCAGGTCGAGTCGAGCATGATCGTGTAGTCGTCGCCGACCGACTTGCGGACGGCCTCGCAGACCTTGATGTCCTCGCGCCAGCGGGTCGGCGGATGGATCTTGTAGGCCTTCCAGCCATTGTCGCGGAACATCGCCGCTTCCTCGGCGTAGGTGGCCGGCGAGGGCAGCACGGCGGAGCTGGCGTAGGCGCCGATGCTTTCCCTGTACGTGCCGAGCAGCCGGTGGATGGGTTGGCCGAACGCCTTGCCGGCGATGTCCCACAGCGCCACGTCCACGGCACCGATGGTCCGCACGCCGGCCGATCGCTGGCGCTTCCAGATATCTTGGTTCAGCTTCTCGCGTTCGAGCGGATCGCGGCCCATCAGCACCGGCTTGAGGTGCGTGATCAGTCCCTGGCCGTCGGTGGTGGCGGGGTTCATCGCGGAGCCGAGGAAGGCATGCCCCTCGATCCCCTGGTCGGTGAGGATGCGCAGCAGCCCTAGCGAACTCGATCCGGAGAACTTGCCGGTGTGGGCGCCGTAGGTCGTGGGCGGGATGTCGTCCCACGCGAACAGCGTAAGCGTGACGTCGGTGATCTTCATGGGGTCCGCCGCTGGTGAGGATGCCTGCCACCAAGCCTAGCCGCCCGGGCCGCCGCCGCGAAGCGCTTCGGCGACCTCGATCCCGGCCGGGCTGGCGCGCGCGCGGCGCGGTTGCAGCCGGATGGCACGCGTGGCAGCTTCCCGGCCCGGCGGAACGGGCCGCCGAACCCACGCGAGCGCGGCATGAAAATCACCGACGTCGTCTGTCACATCCTGCAAAGCAAGGTCGAGAAGCCGTTCGTCTCGGCGCGCGGCTGGGTCTATTCGACCCGCGCCTCCTGCGTGGTCGAGATCTCGACCGACGAGGGCATCACGGGTTGGGGCGAATGCTATGGCCCTGCCGCCGTCGCCAAAAGCATCGTCGACACGCAATTCAAGCCACGCGTGATCGGCAAGGATCCGTTCGACGTCGAGGTGATCTGGGAAGATCTGTACAACCGCATCAAGGACTATGGCCTCAGCGGCATGACGATTTCCGCCATTTCCGGCATCGACATCGCGCTGTGGGACATCTGCGGCCGCGCCCTGAACAAGCCCGTCCACAAGCTGATCGGCGGCGCCTACCGCACCGAGGTGATCCCCTACGCCACCGGCCTCTACTTCATCGACATGAACCGGCTGACCGAAGAGGCGGTCGAAGAGGCGCTGGAGTTCAAGGCCGACGGCTTCCGCGCCATCAAGATGAAGATCGGGCTGGGCGATCTGAAACTCGACGCCGCGCGCGTGGGCGCGGTGCGCAAGGCCATCGGCCCCGACATCAAGCTGGCGGTCGATGCCAACCACTGTTTCTCGGTGCCCAACGCCATCAAGCTTGGCCGCATGATGGAGGAGCACGACCTTCTCTGGTTCGAGGAGCCGATCAGCCCCGAGGACCGCGACGGCTATATCGAGGTTAGCCGCGCGCTCGACATGGCCGTCGCGGGCGGCGAGAACGAGTTCACCCGCTGGGGTTTCCGCGACATCGTCGCGCGCAAGGCGATGGATATCGTGCAGCCCGATCTGTGCGCGGCCGGCGGTTTCTCGGAATGCCGCAAGATCGCCGCCTTGGCTTCGGCGTTCGGCGTCGAATGCGTGCCGCACGCCTGGGGCTCGGCGATCGGTCTCGCGGCTACCGTGCAGTTCCTCGCCGCTTTGCCCGACCAGCCGCCGGCCTTCCGCCCGATGCCCCCGATGCTGGAATTCGAGCAGACCCCCAACCCGCTGCGCGACCATCTCGCGACGGTGCCGATCGCGCTCAGGAACGGCGTCGTGCCGGTGCCGGGTGGCCCCGGCCTCGGCATCGAGATCGATCGCTCGGTATTGCTCAAGTACAAGGTGGCGTGAGGCGAAACCCGCCGCGGCGCGCGATCCGTCGGTCGCCCGCTTTACACCAGCGGCAGAACCTCGGTCCGGAACTTGCGCATGCCGGCCAGAACCTCGTCGGCCGTCGTGCCGCCGAAGCCGAAGTCGAGGCAGCCGACGCCCATGTCGCGCAGCGCCCTGATGTCGGCGGCAACGACCGCCGGCGCACCGGCGAACAGGCGGTGCTCGCCGTCGCCGGCTTGTGGTGGTGCCGACTCGCCGAACACCGTGCAACGCAGCGTCAGGCCGACCGACTTCGGATCGCGCCCGGCTTCGGCGGTCATTTTGCGCAAGCGGGCCACCTGAGTCTTGAAGCGCGTCAGACTATCGAGCGGGTTTTGCGGGTTGGTGCCAATCGGATACCACGCGTCGCCGATCCGGGCGGTGCGCCGCAGCGCCGGGCCGCTCTCGCCGCCGACCCAGATCGGCGGATGCGGTTTCTGCACCGGCTTGGGCGCGAAACCGATATTGGCGAAGCGGACATGCTTGCCGTCGAACTTCGGATCGTCCTTCGTCCACAGCTCGACGAAAGCCCGCACGTACTCGTCGGTGACGGTACCCCGGGCATCGAAATCGGGCGCGCCGATGGCCTCGAACTCTTCGCGCATCCAGCCGGCGCCGATGCCCAGCGTCAGCCGGCCACCGGAGAGAACGTCGATGGTCGAAAGGATCTTGGCCGTCAGCACGGCCGGCCGGTGCGGCACGACCATCACCGACGTGACCAGGCGCAGGCGCGTCGTTTTCGCGGCGATCCACGCGATTTCGGTCAGCTGTTCGTGCCGCTCGCCATGGGCGCCACTGGGGAATTCACCGGACGCACTATAGGGATACTCGGCCGCGATGGCGGTCGGAATGACGACATGGTCGCTGAACGTCGCGTAGTCGAAGCCCATCGCCTCGCCACCAACGACGATTTTCGCGAGGTCGTCCGCCGCCGACAATGGTCCGGCGGTCGGTGCGTTGAAGCCGATCTGCATTTGTTGCGTCCTTCCGTGCATTGCATCGCTCGCGTCGATGCGACACCATGCGTCCGCGAGCGGGTGGCGGCAAGCGCGTCCCGCGACGACAGGCGATCCCCGGCGGGCGGAGACGACGGATCATGACGGCGACCCGGACACAGGCGACGCGGCGGCGGTTCGACGCGCCGCTGGCCGAATTGATGGCTGACGCCGCGGCCTCGCGCGATTCCGCGCACGGCCGCCTGATCTCCTATTCGCGAAAGGTCTTCATCCCGCTCACCAAACTCTGCCGCGACGTTTGCCACTACTGCACCTTCGCGGAGGTGCCCCGCGCGGGCAAGCCCGTCTACCTCTCGCCCGACGAGGTGCTCGCCATCGCGCGCGCCGGCGCGGCCGCCGGCTGCACCGAGGCGCTGTTCACGCTCGGCGACAAGCCGGAGCTGCGCTACCAGGCCGCCCGCGACGCGCTCAAGGCGCTCGGCCACGAGACGACGATCTCCTATCTGACCGCGATGTGCGCGCTGGTGCTGCGCGAGACCGGGCTGCTGCCGCACGCCAATCCCGGCGTGATGACACGCGAGGAGATCGCGGGCCTGCGCAAGGTCACGGCCAGCCAGGGCATCATGCTGGAATCCACCAGCGAGCGACTCTGCGCCCAAGGCGGCGTCCACTACGGCTCCCCCGACAAGCATCCGGCGGTGCGGCTGGAAACGTTGCGGCTGGCCGGCGAACTGAAAGTGCCCTTCACGACGGGGATCCTCATCGGCATCGGCGAGACGCGCGACGAACGGATCGACGCGCTGGAGGCGATCCGCGATCTGCACGCCATGCACGGCCATATCCAGGAAGTCATCGTCCAGAACTTCCGGGCCAAGCCCGACACCAGGCTCGCCGACTCCGAGGAGCCCGATCTCGACGATCTGCTGTGGACCATAGCGACGGCGCGTCTGATCCTCGGGCCTGACATGAACATCCAGGCGCCGCCGAACCTGTCGCCCGGCGTCTACCAGAAGCTGGTCGACGCGGGCCTCAACGACTGGGGTGGCATCTCGCCGGTCACGCCCGACCACGTGAACCCCGAAGCGCCGTGGCCCGCCATCGCCGAACTCGCTCGCAAGAGCGCCGACGCCGGCAAGCTGCTGGTCAACCGCCTGCCGATCTATCCGGCCTGGGTGCGCGACGCCGATACGTGGCTGACGCCCGACATCGCAACCCGCGCGCGTCGCATGAGCGACGCCGAGGGCTTCGCGCGCGACGACGACTGGGCACCGGGCAACACCGAGCCGCCACCGGCACCGCTGGTGCTCGCTCGAAGCGTCGATCCCGGAATCGCGAAAGTCGTCGAGCGCGCGACATCGGGCGAACGGCTCGCCCCGAACGACATCGTGCGCCTGTTCGCGGCCCGCGACGCCGACTACCGGTACGTCACGCAGGCCGCCGACGCGCTGCGCCGCGCGGTCAGCGGCGACGTCGTGCGCTACGTCGTGAACCGGAACATCAACTACACCAACATCTGCTATTTCAAATGTAAGTTCTGCGCCTTCTCCAAGGGCCGCACGCACGAGGATCTGCGCGGCTCGCCCTACGATCTCGCCATCGAGGAGGTCACCCGCCGCTCGATCGAGGCGTGGGATCGCGGGGCGACCGAGGTGTGCCTTCAAGGCGGCATCCATCCCGACTACACCGGCGCCACCTACGAGGCTATCTGCCGGGCGATCAAGGCGGTCGTCCCCGACATGCACATCCACGCCTTCTCGGCTCTGGAAGTGACGCAAGGTGCCGCCACGCTCGGACTGCCGATTCCGGAGTTCCTCGCGAAACTGAAGGCAGCCGGGCTAAGCACCCTGCCGGGAACCGCGGCCGAAATTCTCGACGACGACATCCGCGCCCTCATCTGCCCCGACAAGATCAACACGCAGCAGTGGCTCGACGTGCAGCGCGCCGCCCACCGGGCCGGACTGCGCACGACTTCGACGATCATGTACGGGCACGTCGAAACGTCGGGTTCGTGGGCGAAGCATCTGCTGGCACTGCGCGATCTCCAGGCCGAGACCGGTGGCTTCACCGAGTTCGTGCCGCTGCCCTTCGTCCACATGGAAGCACCGATGTACCGTCTCGGGATGGCGCGTCGGGGACCAACGTTTCGCGAAGCGGTGATCATGCACTCGGTCGCCCGACTGGCGCTGCATCCGCTGATCCCCAACATCCAGACCTCGTGGGTGAAGATGGGACCGGCGGGTGCCGCGATCTGCCTGAAGTCCGGCGCCAACGACCTCGGCGGCACGCTGATGAACGAGAGCATCTCGCGCGCCGCCGGCACCCAGCACGGCCAGGAATTCCCGCCACACGAGATGGAGGCGCTGATCCGCTCGATCGGTCGCGAGCCGATCCAACGCGACACGCTCTACCGGCCGGTTCCGGAGGCCCGCCGCGCCGCCTCGATGGTAGCGGCCGATCTCGAACCCATCGTGCTCACGCCGCCGCGCAAGAAGATGGCGGTCGGTTAGCCGATCCCCCGCGTCGCCAGCAGCGCCGGCACGCCCAGCTCGTCGAGCAGCGCGCGGGTGCGGGTGCCGGCCGATTGCGGCAGGCGCAGGAAAGCCGCGAGATCGACGGGATGGTCGATATCCATCGCGATTCCCGGCTGCCGGATGATTGTCGGCTCGATGCCCCGGAGACGCGCGGCGTCTAGGTGCGGGAAGTAGCTGTTGTCGCCGAAGCGAAGCGGCACCGCTTCTGGCGGCGAGCAGACGACGGCGTTGGAACCTAGATCGTCGTGCGCCGGAGAGATCGTGAAGGACGGCGCGGCGAGATGCGACGACAACACCGCGTCTATCTCGTGGCCGCGCGTGGCAGGAATGTCGCCGGGCATCGTGATCATGCCGCCACGTCCCTCGGCCGCGAGCATCCGGCGGCCCGCGTTCACGCTGCCGGTGTGTCCCTCGCGCGCGCCCTCGGTCACGATCCGCGCACCGATCTTTTCGCCGAGAGCCGTCGCGCTTGGATCGAGCGTGACGATCGCGATTCCGGCCAGAAGACGGGAGCTCGCGACGGCGTCGAGCATGTCGGTCAGCATCGTCTCGGCGAGAAGACAGCGCTGCGGTGGTGTCAGCAAGCCCGACAGCCGGTGCTTGGCCCCGTCGAATTCCTTGACCGGAATAACCGCCCAGATATCGCTCATCGCCGCGATGCCAGAGCGTCCGCTGCCCCGAGCGTCACACGCGCCAGCATCTCGCGGTCCTCGAGGCTCGTCATCAGGGTGTTGGCGATCGTGACCCGCGCGCCGATGGCGGCGACGCCATCGGCATCGGCATGGTCGATGATGTAGCCGTCGAGCAGGTCGCCGTAGCGCGCGGCAACGCCGGCGGCGCTGGCTTCGAGGCCGAGCTCGCGCATCATCTTCGCGGTCGGTCCCTTGACGGCCTGGCCACCGATGATCGGCGATACCGCGACAACCGGCGCACCACTCCCTGCGATCGCCTCGCGGATGCCCGGAATCGCCAGGATCGGCTCGACGCTGATGAAGGGATTGGACGGACAGACGATCACGGCCCGCACGTCGCCCGAGCGCAGCGCGGCCATGATATCGTCGTGCGGTCGCGCCAGTGTCACGCCATCGAACGTCAGCGCATGGACGACGGGCCGGCATTGCTGGCGCACGAAGTAGTCCTGGAAGTCGATCCAGCCGGTCTCGCTCCGCACCCGCGTGCGCACCCGGTCGTCGCTCATCGGCACCACGCGGGCGCCGATGCCGAGGCGCCGGCAGATGTCGGCGGTCACTTCGGACAGTGTCTGTCCCGAACGCAGGCGACGCGTGCGCTCGACATGCAAGGCGAGATCGCGGTCGCCGAGCCGGAACCAGTCTTCGCCACCCAGCGCGCCGATGCTGTCCATGAACGACCACGTCTCGTCGCGCCGCCCCCAGCCGGTGGCGGGGTTGTCGAGGCCCGCCAGCGCGTAGGTCAGCGTGTCGATGTCGGGCGAGATGTTGAGGCCCAGATGCTCGAAGTCGTCGCCGGTGTTGGCCACCACCAGCAGATCGTCGGCCGGTAGGATTCGGCTCAGGCCGAGCGCCAGCTTGGCGCCGCCGACGCCGCCCGACAGCGCCACGACCAGTCGTTTGCTCACCGGAACATGTCCTCGGCAGCTGGGCGCACCAGCTCGGACGCGCCATTGTCGGGACCGCGCCACTTCAGACCGCGCACGAGAACGACCGGCTGGCCCTCCGCGCCCTGCCCCATCACCAGCGACGCCGCGGCCGCGATCTCGTCGGCGTGGCCGGTGATGCTGACCTGCAGTTCGCGGCCGAACAGATCCGGCAAGCCGCGCAAATCCATCAGCGAGGGCAACCCGGCCGCGCCAACCGCGACGCCGCACGTGCCCCGACGCCACGCGCGACCGAAACTGTCGTTGACGATCGTCGCGAGCGGCACGCCGAAACGCGCCGACAGCCGCGCTCTCAAGACCTCCGCGCTGCCATCGGGATCGACCGGCAACAGCAGCGCCTGCTGCGGGCCGTAGGGCGAGGCGACGTTGGACTGGTCGATGCCGGCATTGGCCATCACGAAGCCAAGGCGATGCTCGACGATCAGGATACCCGGTCGCGCCCGCACGACGCGCACCGATTCCGACAGGATCAGCTCGACGAGACGCGGGTCCTTCTGGACCTTCCCGGCCAGCTCAATCGCCTCCGGAGAGGGTTGGACGGTTGCCAGATCGACCATGCGCCCTTCGGCCTTGGACACGATCTTCTGCGCCAGCACGAAGACGTCGCCGGCACGCGGCGCGATGCCGCCGCGCGCCAGCCCCTCGCCGATCAGGGCAACGAGGTCGTCGCCCTCGCGCACCAGCGGAATGCCGGGAACCGCGAGAATCTCGACGGCGTTGCTGCGCTCCATTGGCTCGCCCCGCGCGCTCAGCCGAAACGCTTGCGCAGGCGCGGCAGCACGTGCTCGCCGTAGAGCTTCAGGAAGCGCGCCTGATCGGGACCGGGCGCGTGGAACACCAGATGACGGAAACCGAGACCGACGTAGTAGCCGATCCGCTCGACGTGCTCCTCGGGGTCGCTCGACACGATCCAGCGGCTGGCGGCGCGCTCCAGCGGCAGCGCGTCGGCCAGACGCTGCATCTCGACTGGGTCCTCGACCGTCATCTTTTCCTCGGGCGTCAACGCCAGCGCCGCCCAATGGCGCGTGTCCTGCAAGGCACGCTCCTTGTCGGTGTCGAACGAAACCTTGACCTCGATCATCCTGTCGTAGGGCCGCGCACCGTTCTCCGACGCCGCCAGGCCTTCCGCCACCTTGGGCAACAGGGTCTCTGTATAGAGTTCCGGCTTCTTGCCGCTGGTGCAGATGAAGCCCTCGGCCGAGCGGCCGGCGTAGCGCGCGACCAGGGCGCCGGCGCCCGCGACGTAGATCGGCACCGGCACGTCGGGCCGGTCGTAGATGGTGGCCTTCTCGGTCTTGTAGTACTGGCCCTCGAAGCTGACGCGTTCCTGCGACCACAAGGTGCGGATCAGGGTCACGGATTCGCGCAGGCGCGCGAAGCGCTCCTTGAACTCGGGCCACGGCTGGCCGGTCGAGGGCACTTCGTTGAGCGATTCGCCGGTGCCGATGCCGAGCACGACGCGGCCCGGAAACATCGCGCCGAGCGTCCCGAAGGCCTGGGCGACGATCGAGGGATGATAGCGAAAAGTCGGCGTCAGCACGCTGGTGCCCATCGTCACGCGCGACGTTTTCGCGCCGAGCGCCCCCAGCCAAGTCAGCGAGAAAGGCGCGTGGCCGTCGACATGCTTCCAGGGCTGGAAGTGGTCGCTGATGAAGACCGACTCGAAGCCGACCTCCTCGGCCAGGCACGAGAAGTCCAGCAGTTTGCCCGGCGCGAATTGCTCCGCCGACGCCTTGTATCCGAGCTTGATCACCGCACGTCTCCTGGCTGGCGCCGGTCGATGCCGCCGCTGTGGTACCCGTGGCCTAAATCTATAGACTGGCGGGCGACGAGCAACCAGCCAAAGCAAGGAAGCGACCATGCATCTCGGAATTGCCCTGCCCTTCGGCGACATCGGCGGCGATGGCCCCATCGTGCGCGAATTCGCGCAGCTCGCGGAGGCCGAAGGCTACGAAGGCCTGACGCTCGCGGACCACGTGCTCGGCGGCAACCCGGCCAATCCCGCCAGCGGCCGCGCCGGAGGGCTCGGTCTGTTCCACGACCCCTTCGTCGCGTTCGGCTTCATCGCCGCCTGCACCAAGAAGGTCGAACTCTCCACCCAGGTCCTGATCCTGGCGCAGCGCCAGACCGCGCTGGTCGCCAAACAGGCCGCCAGTCTCGACGTGCTGAGCGGCGGCCGGTTCCGCTTCGGCATCGGCGTGGGCTGGAACGAGATGGAGTTCGTCGGCCTCAACGAGAATTTCCACAACCGGGGCAAGCGGTCCGAGGAACAGGTCCAGGTGATGAAGGCGCTGTGGGCCGATCCCTACGTGACGTTCGAGGGCAAGTGGCACCGGCTTCAGGACGCCGGCATCAACCCGCTGCCGCCACGCCGCAAGATTCCGCTCTGGTTCGGCGGCCACATGGACGTCACGCTGCAACGGATCGCGAAGTGGGGCGATGGCTGGATGATGCTGTCGGAACCACCTGGCCCCAAGGCGATCGCGGAATTCGACAAGCTGCGCCGCCTGGTCGAGGCCGAGGGACGCGACCCCGCGTCGGTCGGCCTCGAGGTCTGGACCTCGACCGGCACCGGCACCGAGAAAGATTGGCGCGAGGAGATCGCCTTCTGGAAGAATGCCGGCGTGACGCATGTCACGCTGCACAACACCTTCGGCGGCTACCACCACAAGCGCATGGCGGGCCGGAGCATGACCGAGCACGTCGACGCCATGCGCCGCTACCGCAACGCCGTCGCCGACCTGCTCTGACCGGCGTCGGCGTCGCGCGCGCACCTCAGGTATCGGCGAGTGCCACAACCATGCGGTCGCGGGCGGCGAAATCGCCGTCCGCGTGGACCGGCTGCAGACAGACATGCGTGGCGCCGGCCGCGAAGTGCGCCCGCAGGCCGCGCTTGATCGTGTCGGCGTCGCCCCACAGAACCATCGCGTCGATGAAGCGGTCGCTGCCGCCGTCCGCGAGTTCGGCCTCGGTGAAGCCTTCGCGCAGCCAGTTGTTGCGGTAGTTTGGCAGTACCATGTAGCGCGACAGCTCCTTGCGGCCGAGCGCGCGCGCCTTGGCGGGATCGGTTTCCAGCGTGACCTTCTGCTCCACCGCCAGCCACTTCGAAGGCCCGAGGATTGCGGCGGCCTGGGCGGTATGTTTCGGCGTCACGTTGTAGGGCACCGCGCCGCGCGATTTGGCGCCACTCAGCGCCAGCATCTTGGGCCCGAGCGCGGCGACCATTACGGGTAGCTCCTCGCCGGCGGGGACGTCCTTGTTGATGGTGTCGAGATAGGCCCCCATCGCGCCGAGCGGCTTGTCGTAGCGATGGCCGCGCACGCCCTCCACCATCGGGATATGGCTGACCCCGAGACCAAGCACGAAGCGATCGCCGTACAGCGCGCTCAGCGTCGCCAGGGCGCGGCGCGCCGTGAAGGCATCGCGGGCATAGATGTTGGCGATCGAACTGCCGATCGTCAGCTTCTCGCTGCACGACAGGAGATAACCCGCCAGCGACATCGATTCGTAGCCGCGCGATTCGGGGTACCACAGGGTCGAGTAGCCGTTCTTCTCGACCGTGCGCACGAAATCGCGCAATTGCGCGCCGTCGAGTTTGTCGGTGCCATACCACACTCCAAGGCGTCCGAGTTTCATGTCGATTGTCTCCGGTTGACGGGTTGGATGATCAGGCGGCGGTGCCGAAGATGGTGCGACGGGCACGCGCCACGCCTTCGGACTGGATGTCCTTGGCAAGCTGGCGCAGGCGCTCGCGATCGGCGTCGTTCTTCACCGCAATCGAGAATTCGCAGTTGGTCACGACGTCGCCGTAGCGGTCGCACAGCTTGCGCCCGACCGTGTCGTGGGTGGCGATCGTCACGAAGGTGTGCAGGACATCGTCGTCGATATGCGCGGGCATCTCCTCCCAGCGCTGCGCCCGCGACAGCAGCTTCAGCCGGTCCGCGAGATCGCCGAGGCCGAGATGGTCGAAGGCGGCGCGATATTGCGGCGTCGAGGCATAGAAGGCGATCCGCGCCCGTGCGTCGCGCACTTTGGGCTCCAGCTCCGCCGCGTTGGCGGCCGTGGCGACCAGCGGCTTCATGCAGACCTGGAAGCGATCCAGCGACCGCCCGGCCTTGGCCGCGCCCACCCGCACCGCCGGCAGCATCACCTTCTCGATGTAGGACGGGGTGCATACCGGATGCGGCCGGATACCCTCCGCCACTTCCCCGGCGACCTGGCACATGACGGCGTTCACGGCCGCGACATGGATGGGAATGTCGGGATGCTCGATCGGACCCGGATTGAACAACGGCACCATCAGATTGATGTTGTAGCGCGGCCCCCTGACGTCGAGCGGCGTGCCGTTCTGCCAGCAATCCCAGACCGCGCGCACGGCGCCCACGTACTCGCGCATCCATGGGCCGGCAGGCGTCCAGGGCATGCCGAAGCGGCGCTCGATATGGGCTTTCACCTGCGTGCCGAGGCCGAGCGTGAAGCGCCCGCGCGACAGCTTCTGCAAGGTCCAGGCGCTCATCGCCGTCACGGTCGGGCTGCGCGGAAAGGCGATGGCGACCGACGTGCCGAGCTTCAGGGTCCGCGTCGTCTGGGCCGCCAGCGCCAGCAGGATGAACGGGTCGTCCTTGGTCTCCTCGACCACGAGGCCGTCGTAGCCGATCTCCCCCAGCAGGCGCGCGTCGGCGGCGATGGAATGAAGATCGAGCGGCACTTCCGGCGCGCGCAGGCCGGGGTCGACCTTGCCCAGCGGCAGCAGGGTTTCGAGCAGCAC
The DNA here is from genome assembly GCA_945878895.1 of Caenispirillum bisanense. Classification (GTDB taxonomy): domain Bacteria; phylum Pseudomonadota; class Alphaproteobacteria; order Reyranellales; family Reyranellaceae; genus CAMDVZ01. The sequence continues at coordinate 19,248 of CAMDVZ010000033.1, forward strand.
GTCGTCGCTCCGTGGTTGGCAAGAGTCCGGATTGGCGAGGGCAACCTATCACGCGCAAGT